>DATCQI010000001.1:0-15182 GCA_036569545.1 Rugosibacter sp.
AGCAGCATCGCGATCTGCGGCTAGCCAGGCTCGCTTCGACCAGTATTAACTGCAGCGGTTGATACCAACAATGACGCAGACGAACAAAACACCACTACTACACAGGTCTTATGGTAAGTCTAAGCGCAAGCCGATGAATCGAATATTACATGCGAGTAATTAATGGGTATCTCGAATGTAATGTGGGCAATGTACGGATTAATCACAATTTTCCAGCCAAGCCGAAGAAGAAACATCGATTGATTTTCAAGCGCCGCTTTTTCAGATATGAAATGCCGCCATAGCACCAATAGCACACCCGGCCACAGCAACACCGATTGCAGTCCATTGCATCCAGACACGACGTGATAACAGGGTGATCGCGGCCAAAGAGATGGCCACTTGCAGAGCGGTCATGGCTTGCGCCCAGCGATGATGTACGTGCATTGACTCTTCGCTTTGGTTATCTGCTTCTTTTGACTGGGTTTCCAGTGCCTCTGCCTTTTCCTTGAGTTCATATTTTTCTTTTGTATACCGCACGATATCAGCCTTGTAGCGTTCGTTCACAGTGCCACTGGTCAGCGAGAGGGCTAATTCGGCCAAATTCTGCTTTGCGCTCTTCGACTGATAATAATTCCACTGATCGGAAGCTTCGGTCTTTCTGATCGCTGCCTGATTCTTGTACAGCAATGCATCGTTTTGCGTTCGCCCCGCTTCATAGCTAAACAGTGCACCTATCGTAGCCAGAACAGCCGTCAAGGCAGCAACACGTGAAGAAAATGGATCGCCACCATGAGCAGCATGCTCAATGGCATGGTCATGTGGTCCATGTACGTGAAAATCATCTTCAGCCATTTTTCAAGACTCCTAGAAAGGTAGAACAAAAAGATCTATTAACTTGGGTACTTTCACTCGCAAGCGTCAAGAGCATTCATCTTGTGCCGCTGCCAAAGTTGATACGCCAGATAACTAACAAGAAAAACATTCGCCGCGAGGACAACCCCGTTAATTACTGAAGGCCGCTGGACAAGATGCTCCATTTCAATGGGTATGTAGAACACACCCGATAGCGCAGCGACCCACTCGCCCCATACCCGTTCGTTCCATAAACCATAAGCCTCCACCATCCGCAACGCAATATAGCCAATGGCAATGACCACCAACAAGCGGACATTGGTGCCGGGGAGAAGATCGGCATAATGCAACATGACAGAAGGATAGTGCGCACCAGGATTCAAGCCGAAGTGCCCAATCAATGTGATCGCAATGCGTCGAACATCATGGTGCATCAAGTCAATCACGCCAATCACAACAGCCAGTGCAGCGATCCCCTTGATGCCCTCATAGATTGCAATTGCACGCAAAGTACGACGCTGTGCAGTGGGAAGTGTTGTATCAGCAACGCTGGGCGGGTGTGCATGGGTCATCGGTAATTACTCAGCATGTGCCGCAAAGAATATCTTGAATATTCCATTTTCGATCAAGGCGGCCCATCAATAACGATAACGGATAATCATCCGATTTCCACAAGAAAACTTCACGTTGCAGCTATTTTCAACGCCGGATGCTGGATACGCAATTTAACTCTTTAATTCTCCATCGCACTCCGCACAGCAGCAGCAATCATCTCCGCCTGGTCAGTGACAACAGCCTCATCACGGCCTTCGACCATCACGCGTAATAGCGGCTCAGTGCCCGAGGGCCGCAGCAGGATCCGGCCGGTACCATTCAGGGTGGTTTCGGCCGACTCAACTGCGGCGCAGATTCTGGCATCATGCGCCCAGTCAAAACCGGCGGACAAACGGATGTTGATGAGTTTTTGCGGGTAAAGCACGAGATCGGCACAAGCCTCGCTCAAAGACTCTTTGTTTGTACGCAAGGCCGCAAGCACTTGCAATGCAGCGACAATCCCATCGCCTGTACTATGCCGGTCAAGACAGATGATGTGACCTGAATTTTCGCCGCCCAGCACCCAGCCACGCTCTTGCATCATCTCCAGCACATAGCGGTCACCCACCTTGGCGCGGCCCAGCGGGATGTTGAGGCGAAGAAGCGCATGCTCAAAGCCGAGATTGCTCATCAAGGTGCCGCCAACGCCTTTCACTGGCATAGAGCGCATGCGGTGTCGCGCAATAAGATACAACAAACGATCTCCATCGTAAATTTCACCAGCAGCATCTACCATTACCAGGCGGTCGCCGTCCCCATCCAGCGCAATACCGCAATCGGCTTTGGACGCCAGCACCGCTTCACGCATGGCTTCTGGCGCCGTGGCGCCCACACCATCGTTAATATTGAATCCATTCGGCGTGTCACCAACGCCGACTATTTCGGCACCGAGTTCATGAAACACTCTGGGGGCAACACGATAGGCTGCACCATGCGCACTATCGACCACAATCTTCATGCCGTGCAAATCCAGATCATTCGGGAAGGTGCTCTTGCAAAATTCGATATAGCGCCCTGCCGCATCCTCCACGCGGCGCGCCCTGCCCAGACGTCGGGAGGTCATGCATTGCATCGGCAGGTCAAGCTGTGCTTCGATGGCATGCTCGATGGCATCAGACAACTTGGTGCCCTGCGCGGAAAAAAACTTGATGCCGTTGTCTTCATACGGATTGTGCGAAGCAGAGAGCACCACGCCCGCCTGCAAGCGCAGCGCGCGCGTGAGGTAAGCCACCGCTGGTGTTGAAAGCGGCCCACAGAGCACGACATCCACACCTGCTGCGGTAAAACCAGCCTCCAGCGAGGCCTCCAGCATGTAGCCGGAAATGCGCGTGTCTTTGCCTATCAACACTGCGGGATGTTCGACTCCATGGCCTTGGCCAGCCGCCAGAATTATGCCTGCAGCATAGCCTAAGCGCATCACAAAATCCGGCGTAATGGGTGCATCCCCTACGCGTCCGCGAACACCATCTGTACCAAAATACTTTCGACTCATTGTGCATTCTCCACCGCGCCAAATACCGCCACCGCATCCCGTGTGGCAGCCACATCATGCACACGCAAAATACGTGCGCCTCGTACTATAGCCAACATATGTGCAGCAATGCCAGCGGATACACGCTCACTCGGTGCGCGACCCGTTAAAGCGCCTAGCATGGATTTACGCGACAACCCGACCAAAACCGGCAGCCCAATCGCAGTGAACGTTTCCAGATGGCGTAACAAGTGCAAATTGTGCTCTAGCGTTTTACCAAAGCCAAATCCCGGATCAACGCAAAGACGATCAAGCGCAATGCCCGCATGCTGTGCCGCAACGACACGAGCGGCGAGAAAATCAGCCACATCATGCACAACCTGGCTGTATTGAGGATGCTGTTGCATGTTTTGCGGTGCGCCTTGCATATGCATCAGACAAACGCCTGCATTGCTTGTTGCCAGCAACTCAAGGGCGCCCGGCCCGCGCAAGGCATAAATATCATTAATCATGTCGGCACCTGCGGCGAGCGCCGCGCGCATGACATCGGGCTTAACAGTGTCGATAGAGAGCGGCACACCGCAGTGAGACAAGCCTTGCAACACAGGCAATAGACGATCAATTTCTTGTTGCACAGATACTGGCTGTGCACCAGGGCGGGAAGATTCCGCACCCAGATCAAGAATATGTGCGCCTTCTGCTATCAACTGCAGACCATGTGCAATAGCGGCTTCCGCATGATCACGCCACCCATCGCCCGAAAAAGAGTCATCGGTTAGATTAACAATCCCCATGATCTTCGGGCGATGCATGTCTAGCAAAAAACGGCCGCAATGCAGCAAGCTGTTAGTCTTCATCAGAGAAGATACACTCGCTGATAACCCCCTTCACCAAAAAAGGTTCAGTCAGTGAAGGGCACAGAGCAGGCAAGACTATCTAGCACTTAAAACAATCAGGCCGGCGCTGTCGTTGTCGAGGCGCCATCTGCGGCACCGCCGTCATCTATTGTGGGTGCAGGCGGAGTGCTGGGCAGCTTGGGCGCACGCGGTGGGTTGCCGGCCATGATGTCTTTGACTTGCTCAGCATCGATGGTTTCCCATTCCAATAATGCAGCAGTCATGGCCTCAACCTTGTCGCGGTTTTCATCCAGCAAGCGGCGGGCCAAAGCGTATTGTTCATCCAGAATCCGACGAATTTCCTTATCCACGGTCTGCATGGTGGCTTCGGACATGTTTTTATGCGTAGTAACAGAGCGGCCCAAGAACACCTCACCCTCTTCTTCGCCATAAACCATGGGACCAAGAACATCTGACATGCCCCATTGTGTCACCATCCGACGAGCCAAATCAGTGGCGCGCTGAAAGTCATTGGAAGCACCAGTGGTCATTTGGTGCATAAACAGCTCTTCAGCAATACGGCCACCAAACAAGACCGTCACCGTGCACAGCAACCGCTCCTTATCCTGGCTGAAGCGGTCTTCTTCCGGCAGCTGCATGGTAATACCCAAGGCCCGTCCACGCGGCATGATACTGACTTTATGTACCGGGTCTGTTTTAGGCAGCAGCATGGCCACCACCGCATGCCCGGATTCATGGTAAGCCGTGTTCCTGCGTTCTTCTTCTTGCATGATCATGGAGCGACGCTCAGAACCCATCATGATCTTGTCTTTAGCGCGTTCAAAGTCTTCCATATCGACAAAGCGTTTGTTGCTACGAGCAGCAAACAACGCAGCTTCATTGACGAGATTTGCCAAATCGGCACCCGAAAACCCGGGACAGCCGCGCGCCAACACGGATGCATCCACATCGGGTGCTGCAGGCACTTTACGCATATGTACTTTGATAATTTGCTCGCGGCCGCGAATATCGGGCAAGGGCACCACCACCTGTCGATCAAAACGGCCCGGGCGCAGCAGTGCGGGATCCAGCACATCCGGCCGGTTGGTTGCCGCAATCACGATAACTCCAGCTGACCCCTCAAAGCCATCCATCTCGACCAGAAGCTGATTCAGTGTCTGTTCGCGTTCATCATTACCACCGCCCAGGCCAGCACCGCGCTGACGTCCCACGGCATCAATTTCATCAATAAACACGATGCACGGCGCGGTTTTTTTGGCCTGCTCGAACATGTCGCGCACACGCGATGCACCGACGCCAACAAACATTTCCACGAAGTCTGAACCAGAAATCGAAAAGAACGGCACCTTGGCTTCACCAGAAATCGCTTTGGCCAACAGTGTCTTACCGGTACCCGGGCTACCTACCAGCAACACGCCACGCGGGATTCGTCCACCAAGTTTCTGGAATTTTGTCGGGTCGCGCAAAAAGTCGACAAGTTCAGAGACTTCCTCTTTCGCCTCATCGCATCCAGCCACATCGGCAAACGTAATGACGTTGGCGGACTCATCCATCAAACGAGCTTTGCTTTTACCAAAGGATAACGCACCGCCTTTACCACCACCCTGCATCTGGCGCATGAAATAGATCCACACGCCAATCAGCAACAGCATCGGGAACCAAGAAACCAGAATGCTCATGAGGAAAGATTGCTCTTCATCAGGCTTGGCAACCACAGCCACATTGTTTTTCAGCAGATCAGACACCATCCACAAATCTTGTGGGGCATAGGAAACCAGCTTTTTGCCATCCGTCGTCGTCGCTTCCAGCGTGCGCCCCTGAATCACGACTTTGGTAATGCGCCCCTGCTTGACCTCGTCAAGAAATTGCGAGTATTCCAGCGTATTTTGCGCCGCTTGATGCGAACTGAACTGGTTGAACACGGTCATCAGCACAATGCCGACAACTAACCAGATCAACATATTTTTGAACATATTATTCACGATAACTCTTCTTTCTACGGGCTATGCAGTCAGCCCATTCTATTGCCGCTGATAACAATCTGCAAACAATGCAGATGCCTGGCGGGCAGCTATTAACGCTTGCCTTGCGCTAACAAAAAATTCTCCGCGCTACGACCACGCGAAGCAGCTGGCTTTCTGACTTGTACGGTTTTAAACATTTTCAATACGGCGGCACGTAACTCCATGAAACCAAGACCTTGGAATACTTTGACCAGCATAACGCCGCCCTGTTTCAAATTGTTATCACAAAAATCCAATGTTAGTTCAGCGAGCAGCATGACACGCGTCTGATCCACTAATTCGATACCTGACATATTGGGGGCCATATCTGAAAGTACAAGGTCTACCTTGCGACCTGCCAGCTTTTCTTCTAATGCATGCAGCACGGCGTCTTCATGAAAATCGCCAAGAATGAAGTCAACCCCGTTCAAACTGTCCATCGGCAAAATATCCAGCGCAATGAGGCGGCCGCCAGGCAAGATGCGCTTGGAAGCGACCTGTGACCAGCTACCTGGTGCCGAGCCAAGATCTACCACCGTCATTCCTGGCCGCAACAGTTTATCGTTATCATCAATCTCTATAAGCTTGAATGCCGCCCGCGAACGCCATCCTTCAGACCGTGCACGCTGCACATAAGTGTCCGTGACATGCTCCATCATCCAGGCTTTGTTCTTTTTATTACGTTTGATTTTCTCACTCACGTTACAATTCGCCTATGACTGAATTAAATCCTACCCAGCGACGCGCACTTCGCGCTACCGCGCACCACTTAAATCCTGTTGTATCGATCAGCCAAAAAGGGCTTGTTCCGACTGTTTTGGCAGAAATTGATCGATGCCTCAAGGCCCATGAACTCATTAAAGTACGCCTTTACGGGATAGAACGCGATACGCGCCCTGCACTCTTCGATGAAATCTGTAACTCGCTAAACTGTGCCCAAGTGCAGCACATTGGTAATTTACTCGTGCTCTGGCGCAAAAACCCAGTGGATGACAATGCTGAAAAGTCGGCGCTGACAACACGGCGACCAAGAAAAATAGGTACAAAAAAACAAGAAGCAGCGCGTAATGACTTAAGTAAAAGACGCAAAACCTGAAACGGCTAAAGTTTTTTGCTACCGGGCTTGCCACAATTTTGCACAATAACCAGTGTGACTCCCAATATCGTCTGCAACAGGTAAAGTCCGCTAGACACCCCATGCCATAGGGCAAAACGATCATGAAAAGCGCTTTCCATCACAGGCAGGGGGTGCGCATCATGTTTTAACTGTGCCATCAGCGGCTGAATGCCAAAGTGGCTAATAATCGTAATGACCAGCATGACCATCACTAACCAGAATACGCTTGAGCGGAAAACATCCCTGCGCTTTATTGCGATCAAATACAGTAAAAGATACGCGCCACACACCAAACTGACCCAGGCCATGCCAGAAAACATCGCGCCGGCCAACTCTCCAGCCAGCGTACGGTCAGCGAGTTGCGAAAATAAAATGGGTGCGGCAATATAACCGATTGCCATCTGGCTGCCCAGCCAGATGGCAATCACAAGGGTATATATCGCGGTCGCAATGCGCATCAGAAGGTTAAACAGGACAAGCCAGAATAATGCGATTTACAGAGCTTGCACGATACAAACATCAAATGTATTTGACATCAAGAATTTCATACTCACGCACGCCACCTGGCGTTTGAACTTCCACAGTATCACCGCTGAACTTGCTGATAAGTGCCCGGGCGACAGGCGAGCTAAATGAGATTTTCCCCGATTTAATATCAGATTCATCATCTCCAACAATCTGGTACACCACGGGTTGCCCGCTATTTATATCTTCGAGTTCAACCGTCGCGCCAAATACAACGCGACCATCAGCATCCAGCGAGGCTGGATCAATAATCTGTGCGTTACCCAGCTTGCCTTCTACCTCGGCAATGCGCCCCTCAATAAAGCCTTGTCGCTCTTTAGCTGCGTCATACTCGGCATTTTCAGATAAATCCCCATGCGATCGTGCCTCGGCAATCGCGGCAATCACCCATGGCCGGTCAACAGTTTTCAGGCGATGCAGTTCGACCCTTAACAGCTCGGCACCATGCAGGGTAATCGGAAATTTTCCACTCATGATGAAAGCTCCGTGTGCAGCTGCTGCAAGGAATACGTTTGCAGTCCTGCATGACGCATACCGACACATGCGGCCAAGCCGCCTTCAATCGTAGTAAACAAAGTCACTTTGGCTCCCAGGGCCGATGTGCGAATCGAACGCGAATCAGAAATCGCACTACGACTCTCTTCGACCGAATTAATAATCAAGGCCATGTCACCATTTTTGATCATATCGACAATATGTGGCCGACCTTCTGTCACTTTATTGACCACGGATACGGGCAAGCCCGCAGCAGCGATCACAGCCGCCGTTCCTTTGGTCGCTGTCAATACAAAACCTAGCTCGTGCAATTGCGCGGCAACATCCACGGCTTTGATTTTATCCGCTGCCTTAACACTGATAAATACCTTACCCGATTTAGGCAAACGGGTTCCTGCCGCCAATTGCGATTTAACGAAAGCCTCGCCAAACGTACGGCCAATACCCATCACCTCACCCGTTGATTTCATTTCCGGTCCCAAAATACTATCTATACCCGGGAACTTGATGAAGGGGAAAACAGCTTCTTTCACAGAAAAATAAGATGGAATAATCTCGTGCGTTACGCCCTGCTCAGCCAGGCTGCGCCCCGCCATGCAGCGTGCAGCAATTTTGGCCAGCGGCAGACTCGTCGCCTTGGAAACAAAAGGCACGGTGCGTGAAGCGCGAGGGTTCACTTCCAGCACATACACTACGGCATCATTCCCCAGCCCTTGAATAGCGAATTGTACATTCATCAACCCGACGACATTGAGTCCGAATGCCATTATTTCGGTTTGCCGACGCAGCTCGTCCTGAATCTCTTTGGAAAGCGAGAAAGGCGGCAAGGAGCATGCCGAATCACCCGAGTGCACACCAGCTTGTTCGATATGTTCCATGATGCCGCCAATGATGACCTGCTTGCCATCACACAGGGCATCGACGTCCACCTCGATCGCATCATTCAGAAATCGATCTAGCAGCACTGGCGAATCGTTCGATACCTTGATGGCATCGCGCATGTAGCGCTCAAGATCTTTTTGTTCATGGACAATTTCCATAGCCCGTCCGCCGAGCACATACGATGGACGAACTACTAGTGGATAGCCAATTTCTTCAGCCAAACGCAAGGCATCCGCCTCAGTACGCGCCGTACGATTCGGCGGTTGTTTCAAGCCCAGCTCATGCAATAATTGCTGGAAGCGTTCACGATCTTCAGCAGCGTCAATCATGTCGGGACTCGTGCCAATAATCGGCACACCGTTGGCTTCCAGCTCACGCGCACGCTTCAATGGCGTCTGCCCGCCAAACTGCACGATGACGCCTTCGGGTTGTTCGATATGAACGATTTCCAGAATGTCTTCCAGCGTCAGTGATTCGAAATACAAGCGATCCGAAGTGTCATAGTCGGTCGACACGGTTTCCGGATTGCAATTGATCATAATGGTCTCATACCCGTCTTCGCGCATCGCCAGCACGGCATGCACGCAGCAGTAGTCGAATTCGATGCCCTGACCAATCCGATTCGGCCCGCCGCCCAGCACCATGATCTTGCGGCGTGATGTGGGCTGCGCCTCGCATTCCTCTTCATACGTGGAATACATATAAGCGGTGGCTGTTGAAAACTCCGCAGCGCACGTATCCACGCGCTTATACACCGGACGAATACCCAGCGCGTGGCGACGCTCACGTATCGCCGTCTCGCCAGCGCCGACTTTCAGGCCAATGCGTCGATCTGAAAAGCCCTGCCGTTTCAGATTGCGCAGCGTGGCAGTATCCAGATCAGTCAGGCTTTGCGAACTCAGCCATGATTCGGTTTTAACGATATCTTCAATTTGCGCCAGAAACCAAGGGTCGATTTTGCTCAGGGCAAACAGTTCATCCGGCGTATAGCCTTCGCGGAAAGCCTGGGCGACATACCAAATCCGCTGCGGTCCGGGGTTGGCTAGCTCATGATTGATTTCTTCTTTAGTCGCAACCATTTCGTCAAAACCATACACACCGACTTCCAGCCCGCGCAAGGCTTTTTGCATGGACTCCTGAAAGGTGCGTCCAATGGCCATGACTTCGCCCACGGATTTCATCTGTGTGGTCAGCCGGTCATTGGCTTGCGGAAATTTTTCAAACGCAAAGCGCGGGATCTTGGTGACCACGTAATCAATTGAAGGTTCAAATGAAGCCGGCGTTGCGCCACCCGTGATGTCGTTTTTCAATTCATCGAGCGTATAGCCCACAGCCAGCTTGGCAGCTATCTTGGCAATCGGGAAACCCGTGGCTTTTGACGCCAGCGCGGACGAGCGCGACACACGCGGGTTCATCTCGATTACCACCATCTTGCCGTTTTTCGGATTCACTGCAAACTGCACGTTCGAGCCACCCGTATCCACGCCAATCTCGCGCAGCACGGCAATGCTCGCATTGCGCATGATCTGATATTCACGATCGGTCAGTGTTTGCGCAGGTGCTACGGTGATCGAATCTCCCGTATGCACGCCCATCGGGTCAAGATTTTCAATCGAGCAGATGATGATGCAGTTGTCCTTGCAATCCCGTACCACTTCCATTTCATATTCTTTCCACCCCAAAAGCGACTCTTCAATCAGCAGCTCTTTGGTGGGCGATGCTTCCAGGCCGCGTTTGCAGATTTCAACAAACTCTTCCTGATTGTAGGCAATGCCGCCGCCCGAGCCGCCCATCGTGAATGACGGTCGAATAATGGTCGGGAAGCCCATCGCACCCTGCACTTGCTGCGCTTCTTCCATGCTGTGCGCAATGCCGGAACGCGCCGAGCCCAACCCGATTTTGGTCATCGCGCGCTTGAACTTTTCGCGATCTTCCGCCTTATCAATCGCCTCGCGCGAAGCACCGATCATCTCGACACCAAACTTTTCCAGCACACCATGCTTTGCCAAATCCAGTGCGCAGTTCAACGCCGTTTGCCCACCCATGGTAGGCAACACCGCATCCGGCCGCTCTTTTTCAATGATATTTTCCAGCACGCGCCAGGTTATCGGCTCGATGTAGGTCACATCAGCCATATTCGGGTCGGTCATGATCGTGGCCGGATTGGAATTCACCAAAATGACGCGGTAGCCCTCTTCACGCAATGCTTTGCACGCTTGCGCTCCGGAATAGTCGAACTCGCAAGCCTGACCAATGATGATCGGGCCAGCGCCAATGATAAGAATGCTTTTAATGTCGGTGCGCTTAGGCATAGTGCATTTTTTGCGTCTTGTTATAGTCAACCATCAGGGAAATGAAACGATCAAAGAGATACCCCACATCATGCGGCCCGGGGCTGGCTTCCGGATGACCCTGAAAACAAAAGGCGGGCCGGTCAGTCCATTTCATGCCTTGCAGGCTGCCATCAAATAATGAGACATGCGTCACACTAACCTCTGCTGGCAAAGTGGACGAATCGACCATAAACCCGTGATTCTGGCTGGTAATCAACACTTTCCCGGACTCAATATCTTTAACCGGATGGTTAGCCCCATGGTGACCAAATTTCATTTTTTTTGTTTTAGCTCCGGCGGCCAGCGCCATCAATTGATGCCCCAAACAGATGCCGAATGTCGGCAGACGTTGGTCAAGAAATTCACGAATCGCGGCAACTGCATAATCGCAGGGCTCCGGGTCACCCGGACCATTGGATAAAAACACGCCATCCGGATTCATCGCCAGTGCCTCAGCTGCAGAAGTTGTTGCGGGCACAACAGTTAGTTGACAACCACGTGCAACGAGCATGCGCAGAATGTTCCGCTTGATACCGAAATCATAAGCGACCACATGAAACAGAGGTGTAGCTTGCGCAGTAAAGCTGTTTCCTAACGACCATTCGCCCTCACTCCAGGGGTAAGGCTTTGCCGTCGTCACCACTTTTGCCAGATCCATTCCGGCAAGACCAGGAAATTCGCGGGCTTGCTGAATCGCGGCATCCTCATTTAATACTTCACCCAATACTTCACCCGCTATCAAACAACCTGCCTGAGCGCCTTTTTCGCGCAACAAGCGCGTAAGCTTGCGGGTATCGATATCGGCAATTCCGACGATATTTTCAGCACGCAAATAGGCATCTAAAGTTTGTTCACTACGAAAATTTGAGGCCAACAAAGGCAAATCACGAATCACCAGGCCAGCCGCACAAATCCGACCTGATTCACCATCCTCATGATTCACACCGTAACTGCCAATGTGCGGATAAGTCAGCGTCACAATTTGATGCGTATAAGAGGGATCAGTCAAAATTTCCTGATAGCCAGTGAGTGCCGTGTTAAAAACCACTTCGCCCACACTTTTTCCGCTAGCGCCAATGGCTTTGCCTCTAAATATTGTTCCGTCGGCCAAAGCGAGAAGAGCGGGCGGAAAATGAGGCACGGTAGGCTCCTGAATCAAGGCTTGCGATAGATGGAACCAAACACCTGATCGTTTCACATGGTATTTGGCAAACCAATAGATTATAGCGCTCAACCATCGCCAGAGCAAACCTGATGAGCCAAAACTCAAGGCAATTGCATGCGCAAACCGCCTAACCCCCTAAAGAAAAGTTCTTTATAGGCAAAGGGGATAGTATTGACTTGTAAGTCCGAATGCAGCCGCGCCTAAAAATATCCCGCTATTATTTTCATTCAGGGCTCTTGCGCGGCTATGGTTTGGAATGAGTGTGCAATTTGACACCCAATGAGCATATCAGCATAAGCACGCTTCACCTCCGGGGCGAGCTGCTTGATGCGATATTCCTCTTTTGATGCAGTGGATCGATCAGGATAGGCAGCACTGGCCAACAGGCGTAGCGGCGGATGCGAACGGGTATAGCGCGCACCTTTGCCCGCGCAGTGCGCATCAAACCGGGCTTTTACATCCACCGCAATGCCGGTGTAAATGCTGCCATCGATGCATTCAATCAAATAAACAAACCAGCTTCTGTCCTCAGTCACGATGGTTTAGAACCGATTCGGCGGGGATTCAAGTGAGCAATGGATGCATCCAGACAAACAGCGCCTGCTCTTGTGCTGAAGCCAATCGCGCCAGATCAGCCAAGTCCATGATCATGGAGTGAATATCGTCCTCAGGCCATCCTTCCATTTCAAATTCGGCTGTCGCAGCAAGCTCCAGGGCCACCTGTTCGAGCGCTTCTTCGTCCATTTCGGCCAGCTTTTCTGTAACTGAATCTGCCAGCTTTAACACCACAGCCCCCTCGCTGCCGATATACAGCGGCTCATACAGGGCGCATGCCACATCAAAATCATCATTGGTCAGCAAGGTATGCAGCATGACGATCTTGGCGGTATCAATGCCACGTCGCTCGATGCCGCTCCATTCGTCAGTGGGCCGCAATGATTCGCCAATCGCAACCACTTCATCCTCTTCGGCAGCAACAATGTGGGTTAACAGGTTCATGGATTGATAGGTCCCTATTCAATAAATAATGCGTTTATCAGCGGTGTCAATTATTGCTTATTACGCACCATTATATTTTTCTTCCAGCGCTTCCCACTGCGCCAGGGCGGTGGCGATTGCGGCTTCTATTTCAGCGAGCTCTTGATGAATTTTCTTTTGCTTGTCAGCCTCCTGCTGATAAAAATCCGGCTCGGCGATTTGCCTATGCAATAGGGCCTGCCGAGACTCCAGCGCTGCCACTTGCGCAAGCAACTGATCAATGGATTGCTGTGTCTTGAAACTCGTTTTTTTTCGTTCCAAAACGGGCTCTGACGATTTGCTAGCGTTGTTTTTTTTCACGGGTGCTGCACTACTGGGATCACTTGAAGCTTTAGCGCCATTGGCTGCTGGCCGCTGTTGCAGCCAATCACTATAGCCCCCGATATACTCTTTCCAGCGCCCCTGCCCTTCGCTGGCGATGGTTTGCGTAACCACATTATCCAAAAATTCGCGATCATGGCTCACCAGAAAAACCGTGCCGACGTAATCCTGCAAAAGCGCTTCGAGCAATTCCAGCGTTTCAATATCCAGGTCATTCGTGGGTTCATCCAGCACCAGCACATTGGCGGGCCGGGCGAAAAGCCGCGCCAGCAGCAGGCGATTACGTTCGCCGCCAGAGAGTGATTTAACCGGTGAGCGGGCACGTGCGGGGGCAAATAAAAAATCTTCCAGATAGCCGATAACGTGCTTTTTTGTCTGCCCTATTTCGACATAATCCGAGCCGGGGCTGATCACATCGACTAACGCGGCGTCAGGATCAAGCTGCGTACGAAACTGGTCGAAGTAAGCCACTTCAACACGGCTACCCATGCGCACATGTCCCGTATCGGGCTCGATTTCGCCCAACAGCAGACGCAGCAACGTGGTTTTACCTGCGCCGTTGGGGCCGATCAGCCCAATCTTGTCGCCACGCTGAATGCGGCAGGAAAAATTATCCACCACAAGGCGCTCGCCAAACTTTTTGGAAACACCATCAAGCTCGGCAACCAGCTTGCCGGATTCATCCCCGCGGACCAGTTGAAAATCGACCTTGCCCTGTTGCGAGCGGCGGCTGGCCCGATCGCTACGCAGTAACTCAAGCCGATGGATACGGCCCACGCTGCGCGTGCGACGCGCTTCCACCCCTTTGCGTATCCAGACTTCTTCTTGTGCCAAGAGCTTGTCTGCCCGCGCATTGGCAAGAGATTCCTCATGCAGCAGCAGTTCTTTGCGTTGCTGGTACGAAGCAAAGCTGCCGGGAAAACTCACCAGATTGCCACGATCCAGCTCGATGATACGTGTCACGACGCTATCCAGAAACGCCCGGTCATGGGTGACAAACATCACTGCGCCGGGATAACCCCTGAGCAACTCTTCCAGCCACAAAATACCTTCAACGTCGAGATGGTTGGTCGGTTCGTCAAGCAACAGCAGATCAGGCTCAACCACCAGCGCACGCGCCAGAGCCACGCGCTTTTTGCCGCCACCAGAGAGCGCCGCAACACGCGCATCGCCATCCAGACCTAAGCGCGACACCGCCTGCTCAACACGCGAACTCAACCGCCAGCCATCACCTGCCTCTAGCGCAGTTTGTAGATCATGCATCCGATCCATCGCCGCCGTATCACCAGCGCCGACTTTTTGCATTACCTGATGATATTCGGCAACGACCGCAGCTATGCCCCCCAGCCCAGAAGCCACGGCATCAAACACGCTGGTTTCATCAGCAAACTCTGGTTCCTGTGCCACATAGGCAATGCTTAAGCCCGGCTGCCTCCAAATAAGCCCGTCATCGAGAGAACCCAAATCGGCCAGCGCCTTGAGCAAACTGGATTTGCCCGTCCCGTTACGACCAATCAACCCGACACGCTCACCTGGATCAAGCTGCA
>DATCQI010000002.1:0-10756 GCA_036569545.1 Rugosibacter sp.
TGACCGCTGCCAGGTGGGGATCGTGACAGCACTCGATGCAGCGGATGTTTTACCCACTTATCATATTGATACGGCCGAGCGCCTGTTCAACGTGGTGCGCACTCAAGTGGATGTCGTGTTGCCCGGCGGCGTGGCGGTGCTGAATGCCACCTGCCCGCTGGTGCGCGACATGGCGGAGCTGTGTGATGGCGAAGTGATTTTTTTCGCATCGAGCCTAGCACACGATGGTCCAACCGCAGAGGCTATCGCCGCACACCGCGCACAAGGTGGTCGCGCAGTTTTGATACACGACGGAGTGATCCTTCTTGCCACAGGCGACCAAGCGCAACCTCTGCTCACGCTGGCGGATTTACCCACTTTGACCGTACAGAAAAAAGTCGGCTTTAGTGATACGGCAACCAATGAAAAACTAACGCCACTCCTCGCCTCCATAGCTGCCGCCTGGGCGCTGAATGTACCGCTAGCCACACTGCGCACCGGTATTGAGACCTTTTAACTCACTTTTTACGTTATCTCTTCATGAAGATTATTCATTTGCGTGCCTTGCGTGGCCCTAACTTGTGGGGCCGCCATACAGCTATTGAAGCAACGATCTCCTGTCCGCAGAATGAGCGCACGCTGGCTGATTTTCCTGGCATCGAAGCGCGGGTACAAACCCGTTTCCCGGCGATTAGCGCGTTACAGGCCGCGCACAACGTGGTGTCCATTCCGTTGCCTGAGCTCATCGCCATCGCTGCGCTCTCGCTGCAAAACAGTGCTGGTTGCCCGGTGACGTTTTACCGTTGCACCCCTACCGTGGAAGAAGGCATATATCAAGTTGTGGTCGAATACAGCGAAGAAGCCGTTGGTCGCCTGGCGGTTGATCTGGCGATGACTTTATACCAGGCCGCACGCGACGATCAGCCGTTTGATGCGGCGGATGCCATTGCGCATTTACGCGTACTAGATGAAGACGAACGACTCGGCCCCAGCACTGCTGCCATTGTCGATGCCGCTGTGGCACGCGGCATTCCGTTTCGCCGCCTGACTTCCGGCAGCCTGGTGCAATTCGGCTGGGGTGCGCGGCAGCGTCGAATTCAGGCGGCCGAGCTTGATCGCACCTCGGCCATTGCCGAGAGCGTCGCGCAGGACAAGCAACTGACCAAACAACTGCTGCTCGCCGCAGGCGTGCCCGTACCCGAGGGCTGCTCGGTGACTGATGCTGAATCCGCATGGACCGTAGCACAGAAGATCATGCAGCGCAGCGGTGGTTCAGTCGTTGTCAAGCCGCAGGACGGCAATCAGGGCAGGGGCGTAACGGTCGATATTTGTTCACGCGAAGCCGTGTTGGCCGCTTATGCAACGGCGGCGGACATCAGCGATGATGTGCTAGTAGAGCAGTTTCTTCCCGGCCATGATTTTCGCCTGCTAGTGGTGGGCAACCGTCTCGTAGCCGCCGCGCGGCGCGAACCGCCACAGGTCATTGGCGATGGTCAACAGAGCATTCGTGCCTTGGTCGACGTGGTGAATCTTGACCCGCGTCGCGGCGAAGGGCATGCCACTTCGCTCACTAAAATTCGCCTCGACGAGATTGCCCTGGCGAGTTTGCGCCATCAGGGACTCACTCCGGAATCCGTGCCCGCCGAAGGCCAGCGCGTGGTGTTGCGCAATAACGCTAATTTATCCACCGGCGGCACAGCCACTGACGTCACCGATGATGTCCACCCGCAACTTGCTGCCCGCGCCATTGCTGCAGCGGCTATGGTAGGGCTGGATATCTGCGGTGTTGATGTGGTATGCGACACCGTTACCTGCCCACTCGAAGCACAAGGCGGCGGCATTGTTGAAGTGAATGCAGCGCCAGGTTTGCGTATGCATCTGGCGCCTTCGTATGGCAAAGGCCGCGCCGTGGGCGAGGCCATCATCGAACAACTGTTTCCGGCCGGAGATAACGGCCGTATTCCTTTGGTAGCCGTGGCCGGCACCAACGGAAAAACCACCACCGTGCGCCTGATCGCGCATTTGCAAACTGTAGCCGGCCGGCATGTGGGCATGACCACCACTGACGGCGTGTATATCGCCGGCCGCCGCATTGACAGCGGCGACTGTAGCGGACCGAAAAGCGCGCGCAATGTGTTGTTGCATCCCGACGTGGATGCCGCCGTGCTGGAGACCGCGCGCGGCGGCATTTTGCGTGAAGGCCTGGCTTTTGATTACTGCGATGTCGCGGTAGTCACCAACATCGGCCTGGGCGATCATCTGGGTCTTAACTACATCACCACGGTGGATGATCTGGCTGTGGTCAAGCGTGTCATCGTCGATAACGTAGCGCCCACCGGCATGACTGTGCTCAATGCAGCCGACCCGATTGTGGCGCGTAAGGCCGCCTATTGCCCCAGTGCAGTGACTTTCTTCGCCGCTGACGGCCATCACCCGGTGCTGGCTTCGCATCGCGCACGCCAGCAGCGCGTGGTGTTTCGTGACGATGCTGACTTGGTTGCCGCCGAGGGAGAAGTTGCTACGCGTTTTCCGCTGGCAGATATTCCGCTCACGCATGCCGGAGCGCTGGGCTTTCAGGTCGAAAACGTCATGGCCGCCATTGCCGCTGCTTGGGCACTCGGGCTGGATTGGGACGTGATCCGCCGTGGGCTGGCGAGTTTTGTGAGCGATTCTACCACCGTGCCTGGCCGCTTTAATGTTTTCAATTATCACGGCGCGACACTGATTGCCGACTACGGCCACAATCCGGATGCCATCGTGGCACTGGTGCAAGCCGTTGAAGCGATGCCCGGCAAGCGGCGCACGGCCGTGATCAGCGCTGCAGGTGATCGTCGTGACGAAGATATTCGTCACCAAAGCCAACTGCTTGGCGCAGTATTCGATCGCCTTGTGCTGTATGAAGATGCCTGCCAACGCGGCCGTGCGCCGGGCGAAACGCTGGCCTTATTACGCGAGGGGCTTGCCGGTGCGACGCGCACGCAATCCATTGAAGATGTCCATGGCGAATTTCTCGCCATCGATCTGGCCCTTGCCAGCCTCATGCCCGGCGATCTGTGCCTTATTCTGATTGATCAGATTGAAGAAGCCTTGGCACACATTGCGCAGCGCGTGGCAGCAGGTTAAAAGTCGGCGCTGGTGAAACGGCACAAAGCATGTCCTCTCGGAAGACAGCACGGGGATCGTAATGAGCATGGCAACAGATGATTCAGCATTTATCGGTGGCAATGCTTGATATTGGAGTCAGAAAAAACAAGTATCTGCTTCTGAAAAAAGCTAACTGACAGCATGCAACTCAGTACGAAATTAGATAGGTTTAGAGTGACGGCGCTTGGATATACTAAGGGCATGAAAAAGATCATGCGAGCAAGCCCCCTTGGTGAACTTAATCCAGAACAGGATGAGTGTACCGTGACACGGGGGCAACAGTGAATGATTTAGTCAAGAAAAAAGTTCGTCAGCTTTTTTATTTTCTGAAAGAAGCAAACCAACTCCGGTTCAGGCCGGTCAGGGTTCTTGGCGAGCAACCAAAGGTCGTGAGACTAGCGGAAATACCGGATCACCCTGCCATGCAGATCTTTCGACCTGTGCCTGTAGAAAATATGCAAGAAGTTCCGGATACACTCCTTCGCATTAAGCGATCCGCAATCACACGTTGTCCCACTCCGCCCGCAACGATTACCCCTTGGCTGTTGCCTAACTGGGACGATCCGTCAAAAGTGGCGATGTATGCCGAGAGCCAAAACATCGCTAACGACGATGACGAGACGATCACCATTTTGTTCGATGACGATGAGCAGCGTGTTTCGGACTTCGATGACTGGATCGAACTGCGGAATGCGTGGGTTACACCAGAATTGGCGGCTCGCAAGGCGATGCGGTTCTTCGAGATCTTCTACGACATCTACTCCACCATTGAGAAAGATGGCGAGCAACTTGAGCTGCTAGTGGCCGATGGGCATTTCTCTTGGCAGACAACCTCCGAGATTGATGGTCAGGTCGTCATTGACCATCCGGTTCTGCTGAAGCGCGTCGAACTGCGGTTCGATCCCAATATTCCTGAATTCACAATCCACGAGACCGACCGTGAAGCTGAGTTGTATGGCAGTCTGTTTATTGATCTCCAGAACATTGCGCCAGCCGCGCTTCGCACCCGCAAAAACGAGTTGGAAATCTCCGGGTACCACCCCTTAGGTTGGGAGGATACTGAAGCCTTCCTGAGGGCCTTTATCCAGACGGTCTCTCCCATCAATGGCGAATTCCTGGATAAGCCGCCCACAGAACTTGCCTCGACAACGCCTCGCCTATGGCGCGATCCGGTTCTCCTGCTACGGAAGCGGATTGCCGGTATCGCGAACGCCGTCGATGCGATCCTCGACGACATTGATCATCAGAGTGTGTTCCCGTCATCGCTCGCACAGATAACGGGCACGATGGATTCGTGGGAAGGCCCCGGGCTCGACGGCTCGGGAGATGGCACTGGACAAGCAAAAAGGAATACGCCTGTAGCCTTCAGCGATGACGACATTCTCCTCGCCAAGGAAGCCAATGATGCGCAGCTCCAGATTATTCGGCGCTTGAATCACAGTGGCTCGGTGATCGTTCAAGGCCCTCCAGGAACTGGCAAAACTCACACCATCGGCAATCTGATCGGCCACCTGTTGGCACAGGGCAAATCGGTTTTGGTTACTGCCCAGACAGCAAAAGCACTGAGGGTGTTACGAGATAAAGTTCCAGAGGTGCTTCAGCCGTTGTGCATATCGGTACTGGGTAGCGACAACGATGCAAGGCGGCAACTAGAGTCCTCAATTGGTTCTATTACCGAGAGGCTAACGAGTGATACCAGCGATACCTTGCTGCATAAGGCCACTCAGTTTGAGGATGAGCGGAAAAAACTGCTGCATCAATCCAAAGAACTAAACCACAAGCTTCGAGAGGCTCTTGAAAACGAATATCGTGAGCTCATTGTTGGCGACCGACATTTCTCGCCATCCGATGCGGCCCGATTCGTTGCGAACCATCGTGAAGCGCACGGATGGATTCCCGCTCCAATCAAACTGGGGGCCAACCCAAGCCTTACCGAACAAGAACTGGTGCGGCTCTATGCCCTTGGTACATCGTATTCGGCAGAAGAAGAACAGGATGCACGGCACCCCTTGCCAGAAATGGCAGAGCTACCTTCCGAGCGGCAGTTTCAGATCATGGTTTCTGAGTACCAACATCTGCTGACCTGTAATCTGACGGTAGGTACAGACAAATGGCAATCTGGAGGCAACGGCAGCGATGTCATTGAAACGCTCGCCAATACACTTGCGGCTGAGTTCTCCGACGACATGAGGCGTCAGTCATGGCGACCCTACGCCATTGTCGCTGGCATTCATGGTGGCACAGAGATGGAAGTATGGGAACGACTGATCACCAACATCGAGAAAGCGTCAGAAGCCAACTCAAAACATGCACTGGTGCTCCATCATCGTCCACGGCTCTCAGAGACCTTGCCGATCCACAAGCAACGGCATATCACGGTCGAGATTTGCAAGCACATCGACGCTGGCGGAAAACTCGGATTCCTACAGCTTGCCACTCGATCCGAGTGGCGTCAGTTCATCAATACGGTTTCAGTCACGGCAGGCCAGCCAAATCACCGCACTCATTTTGAGGCGATTGGGCACCTTGCCGAGTTGGAGTCCATGCGTCTTGAGCTTGAAGACCTGTGGAACACACTGATTGGTCAGCACATCAGCTCCCTATTCAAGACGATGGGGGCAGCGCCAGAACTCGCTTGTCGTGCTTTAATCCCTGAGATTCGCCGTTGCCTCGCTTGGCATTCTGCGATATGGGAGCCCCTCGGGACCAAGCTCAAGACAGAAGGGTTGAAGCTTGACGACCTGCTTGCGTCTCTTCCACGTGAAGCTAGTCAGGTGTCGGAATATCTTCTGATCGAGCGCCTAGCCTCAACTGTGATACCGCCCGTGTTGGCCGCCGAAGCTGGTCGGCGGAAGCTCAAGGAATGCGAAGCCGGATTTGATCGGCTTGCGAATCTATCAACCCAAGTCGATCCAACTTCTCCAAATAAGGGTTGCATTGGCCGAATCATCGCCGCAGTCCGTTCCCGCAATGCGGAAGGCTATTCGGCTGCGCTGGAATATGCCAGGCGGCTTCATACCGTGAAACCGCTGGTTGTGGAGCGTGATGCGTTAGCCAAGAAGCTACTATTGGTTGCTCCAGGCTGGGCAGAGCACATCATTCATCGAGTACCACCGCATCATCAGGGGCAAGTGCCTGGAGATTTTGTTTCGGCTTGGGCCTGGCGTCAATTACACGACACACTCGCCGAACGAGACAAACTCGACGCACAGGAGTTACAGCTAGAAATCGAGAAAATCAGAGACACGCTACGTCAGATAACCCAGTGGCTTATCGACGCCAAAGCTTGGGGTAAGCAGCTTAAGCGGCTTCAGGATAATCACACGATTCGGCAGGCATTGGTGGGTTGGCTCGATACGACGAAGCGCCTCCTCTCGACCAAACAGGTTGATAGGCGTCAAACCCTTCAGTCTGAAGCACGTAAGCTGATGAAGAAGTGTGCGGATGCAGTGCCAGTCTGGATTATGCCGATTTCGATCATGGCAGAAAGCTTCGATCCACGTACAACACGGTTCGATGTGGTCATCATCGACGAAGCGAGTCAGGCCGACCTCAATGCACTGATTCCGCTCTACATGGGCAAGCAAGTGGTCATTGTTGGCGACCATGAGCAGGTGACTCCGTTGGGCGTGGGCAAGGGGCAGACCATTTTGGAAAACCTCAGAAAATCTATGCTTCAGGACATTCCGAACTCACACCTATTCGACAACATGTCCTCAATCTATGACATCGGACGCCAGTCGTTCGGAGATGCGGTACGACTGGTCGAGCATTTCCGCTGCGTCCCGGAGATCATCGCTTTCAGCAACCAGCTTTCCTACGAAGGAAAAATTCGTCCTTTGCGGGAATCCAATTCGACGAACATCAAGCCCGCATGTGTGGCCTGCCACGTGGACGGCATACGGGAGGGAGATACCAACAAGGTCGAAGCGGAACGGATCATTGCTACCATCAAAGCGATGATTCGGCACCCCATGTACGCGGGCAAATCCATAGGGGTCATCTCCATGCTGGGCGAGAACCAAGCTGTGCTCATTCAGTCCATGCTGCATAAAGAAGTTGAAGGCATGGAAATCGAAAAACGCCGCATTCAGGCTGGTATCTCTGGCGAGTTCCAAGGCGACGAGCGTGACATTATCTTCCTCTCAATGGTTGATAGTTCGTCCGATGAAGGAACGTTGCGGGCCGTAGGGGAAGGCGCATTCGAGCTAATCAAAAAGCGGTACAACGTGGCAGTGAGCCGAGCCCGTGATCAGCTCTGGGTCGTACACTCCTTCGACCCTGCACTACACCTTAAGGTCACTGACCTCAGATTCAAGTTACTTCAGCACGTCAGAGATCCGCTGGCCTCGCTTCGTGCCTTCAATCAGGAGGTGGGCAAAACCGAATCGCCGTTTGAGCGAGAAGTGCTAAAACGCCTGACCGACGCTGGATTTAAGGTCAAGACGCAATGGCAGGTCGGTTATTTCAGGATCGATATGGTTGTTGAAGGTGGCGGTAAACGCCTAGCTGTGGAATGCGACGGAGATCGTTATCACCCGATGGAAAAACTAGCCGAAGACATGGATCGCCAAGCCATTCTTGAGCGGCTGGGCTGGCAATTCGTCCGCATCAGAGGAAGCACCTTCTACCGCGACGCAGAACTGTCCATGAGGCCGGTGTTTACTCGTCTGGCAGAGCTAGAGATATCGCCGGATGCGTATACGGATATACCGCCTGTGTCCGACATGACGCTCGTGCATGAACTTGAAGCCCTGATATGCAAAGGCTTTAACAGCGAAGAAGTTCAGGAACAGGAATCTCCCATATCCGTTGTGCCAGTCGCAATAGCAAGTGATGGCGACGAAGGGAAACTTGATGGCTTTGCTACTAATCCCACTGACTTCGACCACGGGCAAATCGAGTCACTTCTTGGTAGTCTGGGTGGAATGGCAGCACTGGATGACTTCTTACGCCAGTTCGCCAAGGCCAAAGG
The DNA here is from genome assembly GCA_036569545.1 of Rugosibacter sp. GTDB lineage: Bacteria > Pseudomonadota > Gammaproteobacteria > Burkholderiales > Rhodocyclaceae > Rugosibacter. The sequence goes on from DATCQI010000002.1 coordinate 8,099, forward strand.
ATTTCAACGTCTCGGCCGCAATGTGCGCAAGGAACTTGAATCTGAATTGGCGAAACTCAGTCGTACTGGCAAGATCGCTATCGAGAGTGGTGTGATCCGGCTAATCTAAGAAAATGCTGGTCAAGCAATCACGAAGTTTAGCGGCGAGCAAAAATTGAGCCGGGGCATAACCCGAATGGAATATTCACAAATAGTGGACCATGCTCAACTCTAGATGAGAGGCTCACTTGCAGCAAAGGCATTATCCCCACGCATGGGTGAGCAGTTCATCCAAAGCATCCATGATGCAGCCACCTTCTAAGTGCAGGGATTTCACAAACGCACCCAGTTGCGCAGTGGGCATAGAAACAATTTCCAGTGGATGTAGAACAACCTGAATATTCTCTATCTTGAAGTGTGGATTGAATCGCGGATTACTTATTTTCCCGAGGGCTGACTTCTTCACCAAGGGCACAACCACCCGACGCTGGTAGGCATCGTACAACGCTGACTGAACAAGCACTACATAGGGAATATCGTCTCGATGCCTTCCTGTATTCCGATGAACATCGAATTGAGCCATGGCAGCGGGTCAAAGAGGGGAATACTCATCAGCGAAAGAACCTTGCTTGGCGTTGAAATCATTCCATACGGAAACGGTCGCTTCAAACGTCCTGGACTTTGCAAGGCGTTGCTGGCGTTCATGCTCAACGTAGTCGGCAAGTAGCGACTCGACCACTCTCGATAGATTATCCGTCAGGCTACGCACCTGAATGACCAAGTCTTCACTCAACGTCAAATTTACCGGGCGCTTCCGTACTTCTGTATTGTTTGTGGTTTTCATTGGGTACCTCTTGTGCGCATTATATGCGTATTATATTTACGGGGTGCGAGAATTATATAAAAGAGGAATGCGCGTACCCTTGGATGGTGACTAGATAAAAAAGTCGGCGCTGATGATGCGCCGCGAAGCCTTGAGTCCGACCGAAGGAAATGCAAAGCCGTTTCTAGAAAGTACCCTTGGGGTACGGCGTAGCGCAGTCAGTGATTATTTAGGTGCGTTTCGTTACTATCATCCATTGAAACTTCATCCTGCTCACAACTATTCACGAAACCCTGCAACGTGGCGAATACATTGCCTTCGCCCAGTTTTTGCAGAATGCCCGCGCGCGTCAATTTTTCCCGTACATTGGGGCGCAGTTCGCAAAAAATCAGCCGGGTGCCATGACGCTGAAAACTATCCACCATTTCACTCAACGCTTGCAAACCTGTTGCATCGATGAAAGGTACATGCGCCATACGCAATACCACTTGCGCCATAGGTGATTGAATGGTTTTTAGCGTGTGCTCGAGTTTTTCAGCCGCGCCAAAAAAGAACGGGCCATCAATCCGGTACACCAGCGTCCGTGGTGGCAAAACAGGCAGCTTCTCGCCCACTTCGCTGCCTGTATCTTCGACCACCTGAACGGCATGCGCCATGCGCCGCATGAACAACAGCGAGGCGAGCACGACGCCGACATTGACAGCAATCACCAGATCGGCAAATACCGTTAAGGAAAACGTGATTAACAAAATGGCGACATCGGCACGCGGGGCAGTGCGCACAAGGTGGAAAAAGTGGGGTACATCGCTCATGTTGTAAGCAACCACAAACAGGATGGCCGCCAGCACACACAGTGGGATATAAGCAGCCAGCGGTGCCAGCAGTACAACCGTGAGGAGCAGGAAAATAACGTGTGTGATCCCGGCCAGCGGGCTGCTGGCACCATTGCGAATATTGGTCGCCGTGCGCGCTATCGCGCCGGTGGCGGCAAACCCGCCAAACAAGGGTGAAAAAATATTGGCAATCCCTTGCCCGATAAGCTCCTGGTTTGAGTCATGCCGCGTACCGGCCATGCCGTCGGCAACCACTGCCGAGAGGAGCGATTCAATTGCCCCCAGCAAGGCAATGGTGAACGCCGGACCAACCAGGCTGACGATGTCGGTAAACGACATGGGTATCGGCTGAAACGTGGGCAGACCTTGCGGGATACCACCAAAAGCGCTGCCGATGGTTGCTACACCATCGAACTTGAATATGCCCTGTAACAAGGTAGCCACCACCAGCGCCACCAGCGGCGCGGGAATTCTGCGGAACAGGCGCGGGCTGAACACCAGAAGGACCAAACTCAATACGGCAAGAGCTGTCGTCGCCAGATGGACAGAAGGCAGCGCCAGAATCAGTTGCTCCAGCTTTTCGTGAAAATGCTCTCCGCCCGTCGCAACGGTCAACCCAAAAAAATCGCGCCACTGCCCAACCCAGATGATGATGCCGATCCCGGCAGTAAAGCCGATGATGACCGGGTCAGGAATGTATTTAATGACGGAGCCAAAGCGCGCAAAACCCATGGCGCAAAGTATGACGCCTGCCATCAATGAGGCGATCTGCAAACCCGTGATGCCATATTTCGCCGTGATACCGGAAAGGATGACAATGAAGGCACCGGTGGGACCAGAAATTTGCAGGCGCGTACCGCCAAAAACGGAAGTTAAAAATCCAGCAATAATCGCCGTATAAATTCCCTGCTCAGGCTTGGCACCCGATGCAATGGCAAACGCCATGGCCAATGGCAGTGCAACCACGCCAACGATAACACCGGCAATCAGGTTGTTGACGAGATGCTTGGCAGAAAACAGGCC
>DATCQI010000003.1:0-60653 GCA_036569545.1 Rugosibacter sp.
TGCGATCAAGTTCTTCCAACACGGTCCAGAGCGTTTTAATTGCACGGCGCAAAACCGAGGTAAAGGCCAGATCAAACGCATACCCTTCTTGACGCAACAGCTGGCCAGCGGCTTGCGCCTCTGCCATGCCTTTGGCTGTCAGCCCGATATCATGCCAGCCGGTAAAGCGGTTTTCCTGATTCCAGACAGACTCGCCGTGGCGAAGAAGAACAATTTTGTACATGAAGCGTTCCATTCATTAAAAAGGTCATTTTAGCGTGTGACGCAACACCAAAGGCAGAAGCGATTACCTCGGGCAGGTTACAATGTATGGCTTATGGATTTAAGTCATTTTGCGTTGAATAACGAATGATTCAAAATCACACCTACAATGAAGGAATAGATCACTCATGGAATTTTTGCAACATAACTGGATGTGGATTGCCCTTGCCATCACCTCAGGCGGCATGTTGCTGTGGCCCATGTTAAAAAACGGTGGCAGCCAGGCGCTCACACCCAGTCAGGCCACACTGCTGATGAATCGTGAAAACGCAGTAGTGATTGACGTCCGCGAAAGCGGCGAATGGAACACCGGGCATATTGCGGGTGCCCGCCATATTCCCATGCCGCTGTTGCAAGAAAAAATGTCTGATCTGGAAAAATTCAAGAAACGTCCGCTGATTATTTGCTGTGCCTCGGGTAACCGCTCTTCAGCCGCCTGCAATACTTTGCGTAAAGCAGGCTTTGAAAAAGTCTTCAACCTGGCCGGTGGCATGACCAACTGGCGCGAAGCAAAACTTCCTCTCACCACGAAATAAATTTGTAGCCAACTTACAAGGTAATCGCGTCATGGCTAAAGTACTCATGTATTCAACTGCAATGTGTCCGTATTGCGTACGCGCCGAGCAACTATTGTTGCGCAAAGGTATTAAGGATATCGAGAAAGTGCGGGTTGACCTTAATCCACAGCTACGCGAAGAAATGATGCAAAAAACCGGCCGCCGCAGCGTGCCGCAAATTTATATTGGCACTACCCACGTAGGTGGGTTTGATGAGCTTTTTTCCCTTGATCAGCAAGGCAGTCTTGACGCTTTGCTGGCTTCTTGAGTTTCCATTTTTTTAAACATTCACCGACCCTTCCATGAGCGATCAACAAGCTGTTTTTACCATCGAAAAAATTTATGTACGCGACTTTTCTGTCGAGGTACCCCATGCGCCGCAGATTTATCTGGAGCGTGAAGCGCCCGCGATTTCTGTGCAGATTCAAACCACAGCGACCGATATTAGCGATGGCGTATTTGAAGTCGTGGTGACGGTTACCGTGACAGCCAAAAAAGAAGACAAAGTTTTCTTTTTGGTTGAAGTCGCCCAAGCAGGCATTTTCCAAATTAAAAATGTGCCGCAAGAAGAGATGGAGCCTGTGCTAGCTATCGGTTGTCCCAATATCTTGTTCCCCTATGTGCGCGAAACCATTTCGGATGCCGTCAATCGCGCAGGATTTCCGCCCGTAATTCTTGCCCCCGTGAATTTTGAAGCGATGCATCAGCAACGCGCTGCTGAACAAGCCGCTACCACCAATGATGCACCCACTTCCCTGCAATAGTCGGCGATGGTGATACGGCGCAAAGCGCTCTGGCGCAAAGTGGTAACGATAGTCGCCACCCTGTTTGGCGTCCTCACCGTGACACCGGCATTTGCACTGGATTTTCTTTCCATCGCGGCACCGGCTGTTTTATTTGATGCGCCATCAAGTAAAGCCAAGCCCTTGTTTGTCATCAATCCCGGCACACCGGTAGAGCGCGTCATCAGCCTGGAAGGCTGGGTCAAGGTGCGCGACAATAAAGGCGATCTTGCCTGGATAGAAAAAAAATATCTCAGCGAAACTCGCCAAGTCATAGTAGTAGTAGACCGTGCACAAATTCGTGCTGCCACGGACGATAAAGCGGCAATCCTATTTGAAGCCGAGCGCGATGTCGTCCTTACCCTGCTTGAAACCTTGCCTGATGGATGGGCCAAGGTAAAGCATCGCGATGGTCAAGAAGGTTTTATCAAGTCAACACAGGTATGGGGCTTGTGATGGAATGTGTCATCGAGCCAGTCCATCAAGCAAGGTATTAGAGCGCACTGCATGAAAATAGCGATTTTAGGTGCTGGCGCATGGGGTACCGCGTTAGCCATTGCCCTCGCGCCACGCCATCTTGTTTGCCTGTGGGCGCGTGACTCAGCACAAGCCGCGTCGATGAACGCGCATCGTGAAAACCTGCGCTACCTGGCCGATTGTCCGTTCCCTGAAGCATTGCAAGTGACAAGTGACTTTAACACGACTGTTGCCTCTGCCGAATTACTGATTCTCGCTGCGCCACTCGCTGCTTTGCGGCCCTTGCTTGAACAACTGAACGCTTCACCCTTGCTTGCCCCAAGCCGTTTTCTGTGGCTCTGCAAAGGGCTGGAAACCATGACGGGCAAGCTGCCGCATCAAGTGGTAACGGACGTACTGAACCACGCAGCAGCCGCAACCGATACAACATCGGCGTCTGCCTGGGGTGCACTCACAGGCCCCAGCTTTGCCTTTGAAGTTGCCCGCGGTCTACCCACGGCGTTGACCTTGGCCGCGACCAATATGGCTTTTGCCACCGACATCGCGCATGCGCTGCATGGCGGCAATCTGCGAATTTATGCTAATGACGACCTCATTGGCGCTGAAGTCGGCGGAGCAGTTAAAAATGTTATGGCCATTGCCGCTGGCGTGAGCGATGGCCTGGGTTTGGGACACAATGCGCGCGCAGCGCTGCTAACGCGCGGCTTGGTGGAAATGACCCGTTTTGGGGTGGCGCTCGGCGCCCGACGCGAAACTTTCACCGGACTCACCGGCCTGGGCGATCTGATTCTTACCAGCACGGGCGATTTATCGCGTAATCGGCGCGTGGGTTTATTGCTCGCCGAAGGCCAGAGTCTTGCCGCCATACAAAATACATTGGGCCACGTGGCTGAAGGTGTTTTCACTGCTCGCGAAGTCGAGCAACGTGCCACGGCCATGGGCATCGACATGCCCATCACCGCTGCAGTAGCAGGGCTACTCGATGGTCGCATGAGTCCCCGCGAGACTGTGCATCAGCTCATGGCGCGTGACGCGCGCACCGAGTAACGCATTCCAGCCAGCGCTGAATGGCCAGGTTAAGCAGTTCAGTAACAGTTCAACTACGACCCGCCCGCAAACCCGTTTTGGCGCCAGGCCTCATATACCACAATCGCCACGGTATTCGATAAATTCAAACAGCGGTTGCTGGGCATCATTGGCAACCGCAGTCGATTTTCCGGAGCGATATCCGCCAGCACATGGCCAGGTAATCCGCTGGACTCTGAGCCAAAGACAAATGCATCACCCGGCGAAAAGTCGGGGCTGGCGCCATAGCCAGCATAAGGACGCATTCCTTTGATGGTTAAAGCAAATAGCTGCGCTACACCCTCCGCCTTGAGCAGCGCGCGGCAAGCGGCCCAGTCAGCATGCACAGTAACAATGGCCAGATCAACATAATCCATGCCGGCGCGGCGCAACTGCGCTGCCGAAAGACCAAATCCAAGGGGTTCCACCAGATGCAAACGCGCCCCGGCATTAGCGCACAGGCGGATGACATTGCCCGTGTTGGGCGGAATTTCAGGAGCTATCAAAACGACATGGAACACATTCGTATCCTCAAATGCAAGGTATTTTCCCAAATAATCAGAAGATTGGCGAAAAAACTTCGTGTAATATCAAAAACCAAACCCCTTGGAGACCATGTAATGGCCCGCCCAGAAAAGATTCGGTTAGGTGATCTGCTTGTGCAGCAGGGTCTTATCACCGCCGAACAATTAAAGCATGCGCTCGACGAGCAAAAACGTACCGGACGCAAATTAGGGCGTGTTTTGGTAGAGAGCAGCTACGCCACCGAAGAAGGCATTTCCAAAGCGTTGGCGCGTCAATTGGGTGCGGATTTTATTGATTTGCGTCAATTCAATCCCAAGCCAGAACACACCAGCCTGCTACCGGAAAGCCAAGCACGGCGCTTGCGTGCGCTGGTATTGAGCGAGCGTGCCGGCATGTTGCTGGTGGGCATGGCAGATCCTACGGATCTGGCGGCCTTTGATGAAATCGCCCGGCTACTCAAGCGCGAGATTGACTTAGCGGTGGTCACCGAAAGCCAGTTAATGGGCACCATTGACCGGGCCTATACGCGCACTGAAGAAATTTCCGGCCTGGCTAAAGAACTCACGGCAGATTTGTCCGATATGCCAGCCGAGTTTGGCAACCTGCTTGGTCTCACCGCCGGCGCTGAAGACGCGCCTGTTGTCAAGCTACTGAATACCGTGTTTGAAGAGGCGTTGAAACTGCACGCCTCGGATATTCATATCGAACCGCAAGAATCCTCGCTGGTTATCAGGTTCCGCATCGATGGGGTCCTGCGCATCCAGACAGAAGCTGACGCGAAAATTTCTACCGCGCTCGTGCTGCGGCTCAAACTGATGTCCGGCTTGGATATTTCCGAAAAACGCCTGCCGCAAGATGGCCGGTTCAATATCAAGCTGCGCAATGAAGCGATTGATATCCGCATTTCAACCATGCCCACCCAGCATGGCGAATCGGTTGTGATGCGTTTGCTCGCGCAGAACACGGGTTTGTTGCATTTAGATCGCCTGCATATGCCGCCACATATTCTGGAGCGCTTCCGCCATGCGATCGGCCGACCTTCCGGCATTGTGCTGGTGACCGGCCCGACGGGTTCAGGCAAAACCACCACGCTGTATGCCGCGCTGAATTCACTAAACACACCGGAAAAGAAAATCATCACAGTGGAAGACCCGGTTGAATATCGGCTGCCGGGCATCAACCAGGTGCAAGTGCATGAAAAAATCGACCTGACATTTAGCCGTGTGTTGCGTTCAGCCTTGCGCCAGGATCCGGATATTGTCCTGATCGGCGAAATGCGCGACCAGGACACGGCAGAAATCGGCATGCGCGCTTCCATGACAGGCCATTTGGTGCTCTCGACCTTGCACACCAATGATGCCTTATCGACGCCTATCCGCCTGCTGGACATGGGTGTGCCGCGTTACATGGTGGCGCTCTCCGTGCAAATCGTGCTCGCGCAACGTCTGGTGCGGCTGATCTGTACGAACTGTGCAGTGCCTTACAACCTGCTGCCACATGAACATTTATGGATTAAAAGCGAATTGGAGAACCACGTGGATGAGCACCACTATATGCATGGCCAAGGATGCAGCCACTGCAACAACACCGGCTATCAAGGGCGTCAGGCGGTCTACGAGATGCTGGAAATGACCAACACGATAGTAGAAGCGGTTAATCGCGGCGACCCTAACGAGTTCATGGCCTTGGGGCGTCAGCAAATGGCAGGGAAAACCTTGCGCCATGATGCGGTGCGCCTGGTACGGGATGGCAAAACCACGGTGGATGAAGCCATGCGAATCAGCACTCAGCTGGATGACTAGGGGCTCCCATGCCTGATTTCAGTTGGCGCGGCCGTAATAGTGCAGGAGAACTCGTCAAGGGCGTGATGGAAGGCGCAGCCGCCAATGCAGTCGCCGACAGTTTGCTGGGTATGCGCATCACACCGATCGAGATCCAGCCTCAAGGCGCCTCATCATCCGCCGACGGACCAGGCGGCGTCTCTGCAACGCCGAGTTTTCAGCTCTTCAAGAGAAAAGTCGGTCCCACTGATGTACTGCTCTTTTCGCGCCAGCTACACACGCTGCTGCGCGCCGGGGTGCCAATCATGCGGGCCCTGGCCGGATTACAGGAATCACACGACAATCCAGCAATGAAAACCGTACTCGGCGATGTGCGCGAAGGCCTGGATTCGGGACGCGACCTGTCACTCTCGCTGGCACGGCATCCGGAGGTGTTTTCGCGGTTTTACATCTCCATGGTGCGTGTAGGCGAGATGACCGGACGGCTGGAAGAAGTCTTCATCCGCCTGTTTGAGCATCTTGATTTTGAACGTTTCATGAAAGAGCAGGTGAAATCCGCCCTGCGTTATCCCTCGTTTGTACTCGCTGCAATGGCGGTTGCCATGCTGGTGATCAACATTTTTGTCATTCCGGCCTTTGCCAAAACCTTTAAAGGCTTGAACGCCGAGTTACCGCTGATGACGCGTGCGTTGATCGGATTTTCGGAATTCATGGTGAATTCCTGGCCGTTCTTGATTGCTGGCGCAATTTTAGCAGCGCTTGCCTTTAATGCCTGGCGTAAAACCGAGCAAGGCTGCTACGACTGGGACAGGCTCAAGATGAAAATCCCGGTTGCGGGAAAGATTATCCAAAAGGGTACGCTTGCCCGCTTCGCCCGCGCCTTTGCCTTATCGTCACGCAGTGGCGTGCCCATCATCCAGGCACTGAGCAATGTGGCAGAAACTGTCGATAACGCTTTTATTGCTGCCAAAATCAAAAAGATGCGAGAAGGCATTGAGCGTGGCGAAAGCGTGCTGCGCACAACTATTTCTGCTGGTGTATTTACTCCCGTGGTGATTCAAATGGTTGCCGTTGGCGAAGAATCCGGCGCGCTGGACGATATGATGCAGGAAGTCGCCGACATGTACCAAAGCGAAGTGGAGTACGAACTCAAAACGCTTTCGCAACAAATCGAGCCTATCCTGATCGTCGCGCTCGGCGCGATGGTGCTGGTACTTGCCTTGGGTATTTTCCTGCCGATTTGGGATTTAGGCAGCACGATGATCAAGCACTGACCGCATGCGCCAATTGTCCAGCTATCACCGCTTGCGACCGTATCCGGTCAAGCCGGCCCGTTTATGCGGATTCACTTCGTTGGAATTTGCCGTCGTTTTGGTGATTATCAGCGTAGCGGCCTATTTTCTTCTTCAGGGGTTGCTATCTACCCAGGCAGAAGCCGAACGACAGGGATTTGAAGATAACGTTGCGGCTCTTGAGCGCGCCCTCAGCTATGAGCTCATGAGCCGGGGAACCCGTGGAGAGACCACGGATAACACACTGCTACAACATGAAAATCCCTTTCAATGGTTATCTCCCAAGCCGCTGGGTTATGCGGGTGCTTACCCCGCTCAAGGGACGCTGACGCCAGGCGGATGGTATTGGGATAGCCACCACACAGAAGTTGTTTATCTGCCTAAAATGGCTAATCGCATTCAGTTAAGCTCTTTAGGCCATAATGGACTTGCCGACACAAACACAAGCACGCCGAAAAAAATTCCGGAAATTCGCCTGCGGATAATGTTAACAGGCAATGGTCACGTACACTTGGAACCCGGTCACTCGTTTCAATGGCAAACCCACTGACCATGACAGGCTTGTTGAACGCTATTTGTGGCTTGCTGATTGCGTGGCTTTGCTTGAGCATTAAAGAAAAAGGCTTTTTTTGCCGTTCTCTACAGACGAAGCAAGGTTATTCTTTTCCACATTTTGCAGTTGTTGTAATGAGCATTCGCAAACGATCAATAAACTGTTGTGCTTGAAACTGAGGAGCAATGATAATGCGTAAAAATCAAACGGGCTTTACCTTAATCGAACTGGTAGTGGTCATCACTATCCTGGGCATCCTGGCCGCCGTGGCTCTGCCGCGTTTCACCAATCTGCAGCGCGATGCGCGCATCGCCAAGCTCAATGCGGCGCGCGGTGCAGTGGGCGCAGCAGCAGCCTTGGTGCATGGTACGGCTTTGGCGCGAGGTGGTGTGGCTGATGCGGTGGCTTGTCCGGTCGCCCTCGGGTTCGGCCCGGCGATTGCGGATAACGTAACTAACCTATGTACCGAATCGGGGCTCGTGCAAATTCTGAATCTTTATCCTACCGCCAACTTGGCAGGTATCGTTGATTCAGCAGGTTTAAGCTCCACATTCCCGGCTACCGTCGCCACACTTGCTGCAGAGCAAATGTCGACCACAGGTGGCGGGGTTGGCGCAGGAGCAGTACTCACTATCCGTGTGAATGGCGGCACCAACCCGGCGACATGTTTCTTTACCTACACCGCGCCAACCGTTGCAGGTGGAGCTGCCATCATTGGCGCAACATCACCGTCCTCGGCAAACGGGGATACAACGGGCTGTTAAATCACGAGTTAATCATCATTGCTGTATTTTCCTGAAGCAGGGCCAGGCATATTTCTCCTGACCCTGTTTTTTGGTTTTTGGTGAATGCCTGCTTTGCCATCCGCTCTGTTTTACCGTATCACCAGCGCCGACTTTTTTTATTCGCTTTCCGCCCGCTGCACTATTTCAATCTACCCAATTGGGCAGGCTTTAAAGTTGATTTTCCCCGCTGAATCACCGAGTAACGCAGTATAGTCGCGGAAATTGGTCTTATTAGTCTTATGCTCCCATTTTTCAAAATACCCCGCGAACCCGGTTGGCTGGCGATTGGACAAAGTCCGCACCGGTTTGACTTCGTGCGTGTGCAACGCACACAGGGTCGCTTGCCTCAAGTGTTGTTGGCGGAATCCATCGAGCGCGGCGCAGACGATGCGGCAACTTTGGCTGCCCTCAAAAAACCCCTGCAGCTGAATCGCTCTCATCTCACAGCCTTGCTTCCCGCTGGCCAGTATCAAGTGGTTTTGACAGATGTCGTCGACGGCCCGCTTATTGAAGCACGCGAGATCATTCGCTGGAAACTCAAGGATCAAGTCGGCTTCCCCGTGGACACGGCCGCGATTGATCTCTTGCCGATTCCTCCACTAGGCCATGCACCGCAAGTCTATGCGCTACTGGCATCCGAGAAGGTCATGACGCCGCTGGTGCAATCCTTCCAATCAGCCAAACTCGACCTGGCCGTCGTTGACGTGCCCGAGCTTGCCCAGCGCAACCTTTCCGCTTTGCTCGAAGAAGACGACCGCGGCTTGGCCATGCTCATTTTTGATGAGTCAGAAGGACTGCTGACCTTCACCTTTGGCAGAGAGCTACTCGTGGCGCGTCATATTGAAATTTCCGCAGAACAGTTGCTATTGGCAAATGCAGAGCGGCGAGAGCAACTCTTTGAACGCATCGCGCTGGATATCCAGCGTTCGCTGGATAATTTTGACCGCAGCTACAGCATGGTGCCACTCTCCGGCCTTGTCGTCAGTGCCATTCCCGGCGTAACTGGGTATATGGATTACCTGCGCAATAACCTGTCTCTCCCTGTCGTGGCGTTGAACCTGGCCGACATCATCGATTTCAACGCCGCACCGGCATTGCTTGATCCGCAGCGCCAACTCCAGTGCCTGCGTGCCCTGGGTGCCGCCTTGCGCGAGGAACCCGCATCTTGAGCGCGCAAATCAATCTTTACCACGCGCGGTTTTTGAAGGTTCACGATTGGCTGAACCTGAATAACCTGGCGGTGGCGGCAGTCGCCTTGTTCAGCGTCCTGGGCGTGGTTTCGCTCATCGCCCACCGTGATCTTTCGCGGCAGCAAAACGCAGCAATCGCCACCAGCAGCGAATTGAAAGCCGTCAAGCTTGCGCTGGACCAAGCCAACCAACTGGTCAGCCGGCCAGCCAATCCACAATTCGTAGCTGAGGTTAGTCATGCGCAAGCGGCACTCATCCGTCGCGAAGAAATCGCCCGCTTGCTGGAAAGCGGTACCATCGGTAACAGCGGCGGGTTTTCCGTCTATCTGCTGGGGTTTGCGCACCAGGTGCCAGCCGGTTTATGGCTCACCGGCTTTACGCTGGGCGCGGGCGGCAGCGATATGGAGATTCGCGGCAGCACATTCGACGAAAAAATTGTGCCTGATTACATCCGCCGCCTGGGAAGTGAGAAAATTTTCCAGGGTCGGCAATTTTCAGCGCTCAGCCTGCAACGTGATGCTACCGCCGATGCCGGGTCAATTAATAATACAATCAGCACCACCCAAACGGCCGCAGCCACCGTCTCACCAGCGCCGACTTTTGGTGGGGAGGCCGCGCAACCCAAGCGCGTCAATGCACCCCGGCGGCCGATTCATTTTGTGCTCACGCCAACCCCCGTATCGCAGGGAGCCAAGCCATGAATTCGCTGCGCATGCGCTGGCAAAGCTGGTATGCGCAGTTTCTGGCGCGCCCGCGCCGGGAACGGGCGATTCTCGCCTTCGCCCTGCTCTTTGGAGGAGGTTTCTTGCTGTTTAATTTCGGCATCGATAGCGTCTGGCAAAAAACTCGCACAGCACAAGCTGAAACCCTGGCCGCGCGGACCGAACTGTTGCAGCAAAAAGCACAGCTTGCTGCAGTCCAGGCGGTGGCAGACCCCGATACGGCGAACCGGCAACGCCTGGTGCAACTTAAAAACGCCATGAATGCTGTCAATACACGACTAACACGCTTTGAACAGGGCATGGTCTCACCTGCACGCATGCGCGGCTTTCTGGAAGACCTGCTCGCGCGCAATCGCGGTATTGAACTCCTTGAATTAAAAACCCTGCCGCCTGAACCCGTAGGAAACCCCCTGAAAAATACGCCCGGCGCGAATCATCAAGCTGCAGCCAGTAGTGCAGAGAACACAACCACGCAGCCTACGGATGGCATTTGGCAACACGGCATCGAGCTACGTCTGGCAGGCAGTTATCTTGATTTGCTGAATTACCTGACCAGCCTGGAAGCCCTGCCGCAACGCCTGATGTGGAATCGGCTTGAACTCAAAACCACGGTCTACCCGCGAAACGAGATGATGTTGCGCGTGTACACTTTGAGCTTGGACAAAGATTGGTTGGTCATGTGATGCGGCGCGCAATAGCCATTGCCCTTTCTCTTTTATCACTATCAGCAGTCGCCCAGGTGCCAGACCCCATGCGGCCAGCAGATACGCCGATAGCTGACGGCTCATCTTTAAGTACCAATAACAGCTCGGGCCTGCAAGCCATTATTGTGCGGCCAGGCAAAAGGCGATCCACAGCATTGATTGCCGGGCAGACGGTGCGTCTAGGCAGCAAAGTGGGTGAAAAACGCGTCGTTAAAATTATCGAAAATGAAGTGACATTGCAGGGTGATGATGGCCGGGAAGTGTTACGGCTGACCCCATCCATCCAAAAAATCCCGGTGGCTAAAAAACCGCGTGCCGCCACCCACCACGTGAAGCAACTTCCGACGGGAATCTCTAAAAAATGACAAACCTTATCCGCTGGCTTACTGTGCTCTGCGTATTCCCTGCGCTGATGGCGTGCTCTGCCCCACAGCGCAAAAACAATGAGGTGCTCAACCAGATCAACGATGTGCTGCTGCAATCAGCCGCAGACCGCAAGGCCCGCCCGGCCGCGCCTGACACAGCCCTTATGCCGAGCCTCGCACGGCCGGCTATCGCTCCGCCCAGTGAGCCGCGGTTTGATCTTTCGGTTGTCGATGCACCTGCAACGCAAGTATTCATGGCGCTGGTCTCAGGCACACCCTACAGCATGCTGTTACCACCGGATGTCAGCGGCAATATCACCGTCAACCTCAAAAACGTCACGGTTCTGGAGGCTCTGGATACGATACGAGAGTTATTCGGTTATGAATATCGCATTCAAAATAAGCGAATTTTCATTGAATCTAACACGATAAAAACACGCATCTTCCAGATCAATTATCTGGCAAGCCATCGCCAAGGTTCAAGCGACTTGCGTGTGACAGGTAATTCAATCACCACTGGTGGTGGAGGTAACACAGGTAGTTCTGCCACTCAGTCCACACAAGCCACCGCAGGCGGTGGTGCCGCCTCCGGCGGCTCGCGCAGCAACGATACCAGCCGCGTGAGCATGAGCACCGATAGCGACTTTTGGGGCGACCTGAAAACTGCGCTAACAGCGATTCTTGGTACAGCGGATGGACGCAGTGTCGTCATCAACTCCGCCTCGGGCGTGGTGGTAGTGCGTGCCATGCCTGGCGAACTGGCGAATGTAGACAAGTACCTCAAGGCAACACAGCTAATCGCCGACAGGCAGGTGATGATAGAAGCCAAGATTGTCGATGTCGCCCTCTCCGAGGGGTATCAATCCGGCATTAACTGGTCAACATTCAATGGTAAAAATAATCGCTTTTCTACGGGTGTCGTTCAGCCGGGCACAATTTTGCGCACTCAGCCTGGCCAGCCTATAACCGGCATCCCGAACGATGCAGTGGATGCAACCGGTCAATCGAGTACGATATTTTCGGGCAATGGCACCGTGCTGCCAGGCGCAGGCGGGCTGATTGCGGCAACAGCGCTTGGACAAGGTTTTCTGGGTCTTGCCTTTCAATCCGCAAACTTTGCCGCGCTGCTTAATTTTCTGGAAACACAAGGCAGTGTCACCGTACTTTCCAGCCCGCGCATTGCAACCGTCAACAATCAAAAAGCCGTGCTTAAAGTCGGTACGGATGAACTCTTTATTACCAACCTGACCACCTCGACAACAACCACAACGACGGGCACCGTAGTTACCCCGAGCTTGACACTGGAACCCTACTTCTCGGGCATTTCATTGGATGTCACGCCGCAGATCGACGGTGATGGGAATATCATCTTGCACGTGCATCCCATGGTCAGTGTGGTCACCGAAAAAAACAAAACGGTAAATCTGGGTACCTTGGGTGCGTTCAGCCTGCCTTTGGCGACCAGCAACATTAATGAAACAGACAGCATCGTCCGCGTGCAGGATGGCAACATCGTCGCCATCGGCGGCTTGATGCGCCAGGAGCAATCATCTGACCGATCCCAACTTCCCGGCGCTACCGGCATTGCGGCCAACTTGCTAGGGCAGCGCAACAGCGGGCTCACCAAACGTGAATTGGTGATCTTGATTAAAACAACCGTTATCCGTAACGATCAAGCATGGACTCAGGACATCAGTGCCGTGCAAGAGCGGCTGAAGTCCTACCAACCGCCAGCGGAAGCAAAACGGTAACTGGCAAAGGCCATGTATCTCAACCACTTCGGCCTCTCTGAGCTTCCTTTCGGCATTACACCCGATACCAGCTTTATTTTTTCCAACGATGCGCATCAAGAAGCGCTGAACACGCTGCTCATTGGCATCTTATCCGGTGAAGGGTTCATCAAGATCACCGGAGAAGTCGGCACGGGCAAGACGCTGCTGTGCCGCCGCTTATTATCCACACTGGGTGAAGACCATGTCGTCGCTTATTTGCCCAACCCCATGCTGGATCCGCGAGCATTGCTCGGTGCCATTGCCGAGGAGTTGGGCCTGACGCTGGCAGATCCATTACATCACCCAAGCTTTCATCTGATTAAAATCATCAATCGCCATTTGCTAGAGCAAGCGACCATCGGAAAAAAAGTGATTGTTGCGTTGGACGAAGCGCAGTGCATGCCACTGGAAAGCCTGGAAACCCTGCGCTTGCTGTCAAATCTGGAAACGGAAAAACAAAAACTGGTGCAAGTCATTATGTTTGGCCAACCCGAGCTCGACGAAAAACTCGCCAACCCGGCAGTCCGTCAATTGCGGCAACGCATTGTGCTGCACTATCGCATGCCGGGTTTACGCCGTGAAGAAGTGGCTCACTATCTGGGCCATCGCCTGCGCGTCGCGGGCTATCGAGGCAATGATCTATTCACGGGAAATACAGCTACCTTATTGTGGCACTTATCCTGCGGCACACCGCGGTTAGTGAATATCCTGGCGCACAAAGCACTTTTGCTCGCCTTTGGTGAAGGCAAGCCGACCGTCATCAAAAATCATGTGGTGCAAGCGGGGCGCGATACGGAAGGCGTACGAAAAATTTCGTGGTGGAGAACTTGGTGAGGTTGCTATGAGCCTGGTAAATAAAATGCTGCGCGATCTGGATGCACGTCGCGCCAGCGAAGCGGAACGGGGTGCTCTGCCTGCTGCGATCACGCCACTTTCTGCGCGCCGTGAAACAGCCGCGCCCTGGCCGAAGCGGATAGCCATTCTGCTGTTTTTGATAGCGGGTGCAATCCTGGCCGCATGGCAATGGCGAAAACAACCGCAACCTCCTGTTGCTACACCCTTGCTGCACGCTGAATCAGCGCCGATCATCACGGCGCCTGCGCCTGATCATTCTCTCATGCCCCCGCCAGCCGCGTCAGTTTTAGCTGAAACGAGCGCAACAAAAAATACTCAACCTGCCGCAAGCAAGGTCGACGTGCCTGCGCAAAAACATTCTGCGCCCGCCACTACCGCCCCCAGCAAAACATCGCCAACTCCACCGACGGACGGGATAGTTAAAGCTTCACCAAATGCGACACCCTCGCCCAGCTTGATCTCGCCTCCACCTCCAAACACCGGCAATCCCAAAACCATCAGCACACCGCATATTGAAAAACAGGAGCATCTACCCAGCCCGATGGAACGGGCGGAGGCTATCTATCAATCAGG
The DNA here is from genome assembly GCA_036569545.1 of Rugosibacter sp. Taxonomy (GTDB): domain Bacteria; phylum Pseudomonadota; class Gammaproteobacteria; order Burkholderiales; family Rhodocyclaceae; genus Rugosibacter. Next base: position 14,260 of record DATCQI010000003.1, read on the forward strand.
ACGGGAGGCGCAACGCGCTGGCCGGCTGGAGGATGCCCTGGCACAATATCAAGCGGCCCTGGTCCTGGCCCCTGAGCATGCCGCACCGCGTCAGGCATTAGTGGGTTTGCTCATCGATGTCCAGCGCTGGGACGCCGCTGAAAAAGTATTGCGTGACGGTATTGATCTGCCCGCTACGCGCCTAGCCTCGACGCTCACTTTGGCCAGATTGTTCGTGGAACGTAACAAGATACCCGCCGCGCTGGACTTGATGCAGCAACAAGCGGCAAGTGGTGAAAAAAGCGCCGAATACCAGGGATTTCTCGCCGTGCTGCTCAACCGCGCCGGACGTGCCCATGAATCTGCCGAAAAATATCAGGCAGCGATCCGGCTTGCCCCCAATGAAGCGCGCTGGTGGGCGGGTCTAGGCATCGCACTTGAGTCCGACGGGCAAAACGCCGCCGCGCAGAATGCTTACCTGAAAGCACGCAGCATGCCCGGGCTACCACCTGAGCTCTCGGCGTATGTCGAACAAAAACTGCGCTAAGTTCACCGGCTAACGACTAGTCAAAATCAATCCGGCAATTGCTGTTCAACCAAAGCCAGCTGCGTCTGCGCCCAGACGCGCAAATGCGCAAATGCACCGGTGAGATTGCTCCACGAATCGAGCAAGTTGCGTCGCCATTTTTCACGCAAATAGGGTTCCACCCGGGCGTAATTCTGCAACTGCATGCGGATCAATCCCCGCGCCCGATCTTCGCTGCGCAGAGCGAGATGGTGCAATGCATCCCGCGCCGCAGGCTCATCACTCAGCGGATAAGACAAATGGATCACGCCCGCCAGGCGCACAACCTCGCGCAAACTATCGGCTCGTTCGATACTGGCAATCTGCCCTTCACATCGGGAAGCAAATCGACGTGCTTCCATGCGCAACAGATTTTTATCGACAGGATCCTGTGGCATAGCGTTTTATTTTTATGGCCGCGGGAGCACCAACACCGTATCACCCGCGCCGACTTTTTACACGTTAAATAAAAAATTCATGACATCGCCATCTTTGACGATGTACTCCTTGCCTTCGGCGCGCATCTTGCCTGCTTCTTTAGCGCCGGCTTCGCCCTTGTAGGTGATGAAATCATCAAAACCTATGGTCTGTGCGCGAATGAAGCCTTTCTCAAAATCGGTATGGATCACACCGGCAGCCTGCGGCGCGGTGTCACCGGCATGGATGGTCCATGCGCGGACTTCTTTGACGCCTGCAGTGAAATAGGTTTGCAAGCCGAGCAGCTTGTAAGCCGCGCGGATCAGCCGGTTCAAGCCCGGTTCAGCGAGACCGAGGTCGGCGAGGAACATCTGTTTTTCGTCATCCTCCAGCTCGGCGATTTCGGCTTCGATGGCAGCACAGATGGCGACCACTTCGGCTTTCTCGCTAGCGGCATGCGCGCGCACGGCGTCCAGGTAAGGATTGTTTTCGAAGCCGCCTTCCTTGACGTTGGCCACATACAGCACCGGCTTGGCGGTGATGAGGTAGTAGGGCTTGAGCAAGGCCGCTTCTTCCGCCGACAAATCCAGCGCACGCACGGCCTTGGCCTGGTCAAGCTGGGCCAGGCATTTTTCCAGCACGACGCACAACAGCTTGGCGTCCTTGTCGCCGGAATTGGACAGCTTCTTGTTGCGCATCAGTGCCTTGTCGACCACGCTCATGTCGGCCAATGCAAGTTCCGTATCAATCACTTCAATATCGGACAAGGGATCGACCTTGCCTGCGACATGTATCACGTTGTCATCGGAAAAACAGCGCACGACATGCACGATGGCATCCGTCTCGCGGATATTGGCAAGAAACTGGTTGCCCAGCCCCTCGCCCTTGCTGGCGCCGGCGACCAACCCGGCGATATCGACGAATTCGACAATCGCCGGCTGGATTTTCTGCGGCTTGACGATAGCCGACAAGGCCGCCAGACGCGGATCAGGCACTTCGACGATGCCGACATTCGGCTCGATGGTGCAAAAGGGATAGTTTTCTGCCGCGATGCCGGATTTGGTCAAAGCATTGAACAGGGTGGACTTGCCTACATTGGGTAAGCCGACGATGCCACATTTGAGGCTCATGAATTTCCTTTGTTGATCACTACAGGTTTAGAGTTAATGCGCTGCGTGGCGGCTTCATACTCACCCTTCGCGAGCAGTGGCCAAGCCAATAGCGCAGTATTCAATGCGTCATCAATCTCGGTTTTCTCTTCTTTGCGCGGAGGCTTCAATACATAGTTAACGACTTCGTTTTTATCTCCCGGATGGCCAATGCCGATGCGCAACCGCCAGTAGTCCTGCGTACCCAACTGTGCGGTGATGTCTTTCAAGCCGTTATGCCCACCCAAACCGCCACCGAACTTCAGGCGCATTTGGCCAGGGGGTATATCAAGTTCATCATGCACCACAAGCATTTCTGCGGGTTCGATACGATAAAACTGCAACAGCGCACGCACGGCTTGTCCGGAGCGATTCATGAAGGTTTGTGGAAGCAGCACGTGAACGCCGGTAGCGCGCGAAGCCCCGACCAAACCATGAAAACGCGCTTCATGCTTCAATGACGCATCCAACTCGCGGGACAGCTGCTCACAAAACCAAAACCCGGCGTTATGCCGGGTTTTGGCATAGTCGGCTCCGGGGTTGCCGAGACCGACTATCAGACGTAACTGCGAGCGCACCTGGGAAGGCATTAGTGGTGCCGTGCCAGATGCGTCGTCACATCACTTCTTGGCAACAGGTGCAGGGGCTGCGGCATCTGCCACAGCCGGCGTAGCTGAATCGGTTGCCGGAGCTTCATCTTCATCCTTGCCGCGCACGGTGAGAATGGTTGCAACCACAGGGTCTTCACCCTTATGCACCATCACTTCAACGCCGGCAGGCAAGCTCAGTTGCGACACATGCACGGAATGACCGACGACCAGATCCTTCAGATCCACCTCGATAAATGCAGGCAAATCCTTGGGCAAGCAACGCACTTCGATGTCCGTCAGCACGTGCTGTACGATGCCGCCGCCCAGCTTGACGCCGGGAGCAATATCCGCATTGATAAAGTGCAGCGGAATCTTCTGATGCAGCTTATGCGTGGCATCCACACGCTGAAAGTCGGCATGCAAAATAACCTGGCGATAGGGGTGACGCTGTACGTCGCGCAGCAGGCAGGTCTCTTTGACGCCGTCAATATTCGCGGACAACACAGAGGAGTAAAACGCCTCTTTGCGCAACAGCTGAAACAGCTCGTTGTGGTCGATATCAATGGATTGCGGCTGTTCTGTATTGCCATAAATAATGGCGGGAACACGACCCGTGCGACGCAGGCGGCGGCTCGCTCCGGTGCCCTGACCATCACGTTTTTTTGCGTTAAATTCAAGTTGCATGACTTACTCCTAGTGGTATTGCACGACAATATCCCCGCCCGCGACCAGGCGAGGGGTTAAAAATCAGTCCATAAACAAGGATGATACCGAGGCTTCATTGCTGATGCGCAACATGGTCTCGGCCATCAGCTCGGCAATCGAAATCTGGCGAATCCGCGGGCAGGCAGCGGCTTCGGGCGACAAGGGGATGGTGTCGGTCACCACCAGTTCATCAATCTCGGATTCAGCAATACGCGCCACCGCGCTGCCAGACAACACCGCGTGGGTGCAGTAAGCAAAGACTTTCAAAGCGCCTTGCTCTTTTAATGCCTGCGACGCCTTGCACAGCGTTCCGGCGGTATCCACCATGTCATCCATAATCACGCAGGTGCGGCCTGCCACATCGCCGATAATATTCATTACTTCCGACACATTGGCCTTTGGCCGCCGTTTGTCGATGATGGCTAAATCAGAATCCAGGCGTTTGGCCAGGGCGCGGGCGCGCACCACGCCACCCACGTCAGGAGATACAACAAGGAGATTTTCATGCTGTTGCTTCCAGATGTCGCCCAACAAAATGGGCGCGGCGTAAATATTATCCACCGGAATATCGAAAAAACCCTGAATCTGATCTGCATGCAAATCAACGGTTAACAAACGCTGCACGCCCACGGCCTGCAACATGTTGGCGACCACTTTGGCGGTAATGGCAACGCGCGCCGAGCGCGTCCGGCGATCTTGCCGAGCATAGCCAAAATAGGGAATCGCCGCGGTGATACGGCCAGCTGAAGCGCGCTTTAACGCGTCGACCATGACCATCAATTCCATCAGGTTATCATTCGTTGGCTGACAGGTCGACTGCAGAATGAATACATCCTGACCACGCACATGCTCGAGAATCTCGACATTGACTTCGCCGTCGGAAAAGCGTCCTACATTGGCCCGGCCTAGCGAAATATGCAGGCGTTTGACCACATCGGCCGCCAACTTGGGGTTGGCATTGCCGGTAAAAACCATCAGGCTGTCGTAGGACATATCCATCTGCTTAAAGGCTGCGGCAGGAAAGCGCCTGCCAGTCGTGGGACGGGGCTGGGGAGGAAGGATTCGAACCTTCGCATGCTGGAATCAAAATCCAGTGCCTTAACCAACTTGGCGACTCCCCAATCTTGTGGATCACCCAACCATTTAACCCATTCACAATGGCCGAGAGGTCAAAACAGGAAACAGGCAGGTGCCGAAAGGACGCGCATTGTCGTGGTTTTTTCGCCATCTGTCAAATAAAAGCCAGCGGATGTTGATCCATACCTCGGGCAACAAAGCCCTGCATCGATGACGGCAAGGCGGTATGCGCCGCATCAGCAGCCGCTGCCGTATCAAAGGCGACAAAACAACATGCGCCGGATCCACTCATGCGCGCGTCGCCCCATGTACGCAGCCAGTCCAGATGCCGCGCCACTTCCGGATGAAGCGCAGTAACAACGGCTTCCAGATCATTGTGGCCCGCGCCCGGATACCAGCTACTAACCCCCATTGCCGGAGTGTCACGGCGCAGGTCCGACGCCGCAAAAATCTGTGCTGTAGGCACGGCAACCGGCGGCACCAACACCAAATACCAGGCGGGCGGAGGTGTGACATCAGTGAAGCACTCGCCCACGCCTTCGGCAAACGCGGTATGCCCATGAATAAATATTGGTACATCAGCACCCAGCCTCAAACCAATGCGTTGTAACTGCTCACGATCAAGCCCTGTGCGCCATAAATAATTCAGCACAATCAATGTCGTTGCCGCATCGGAACTGCCCCCGCCCAACCCGCCACCCAGCGGCAGACGCTTATCGACGTGCAAGGTAACCCCACGCTGGGCGTCCCGCGCCGCCGATGCAGAAGCTGCGAGGAGTGCTGCTGCGCGCACCGCCAAATGGTTTTCATCTGCTACCCCAGGCAGCGGCGTCGCCAGTACGATACGGCCATCCTGGCGAGGCTCGTAGCGTAGGGTGTCACCCACATCCAAAAACCGGAATACGGTTTGCAGCAAGTGGTACCCATCCGCGCGACGGCCAATGACATGCAAAAACAAGTTGATCTTGGCGGGTGCAAACCATTCATGCGACCAGTCAAGAGGCCATTCATTCGCCATCGCGTCATTCACCCGGGAATTCCCAGGAGTCCACAATGAGCTTCAATGTCACGTCCTCGCGCGTGACAATCATTGTGCGCAAAAGTCGGCGCTGGTGAGACGGCGCTGAGAAAGCCCCCGCAGGATATAGCGTGGTATCGGTCACCGAGACGCGCCAGCCATCAACCTCGCCTTGCAATTCAGGCCGCGCGCCGCGCAGCCAGTCGGTCAGGCTATCCAGTGGTAGCGCAGTGCCAAATAGTCGCAGAGTGAGTTCCGGCAGACTATTCGCCTCCACTAGCGGCTGATTCGGTTGCGTCAGTCGCGCAGTCGTCGCATCTCGCCGGATTTCAGCCAGCCCTTGACCGAGCGGCGAGATAAAGAGCACCACGTCTTCTGCTGCTGTGTGCTGCCAACGAAAGCCCACATGATCCTGGCGCTTATCCTGTTGCAAAGAGAGCCTGCCTTCGGCTACAAAGCTGTCTAATGGGGGCCCTAACAACAGCGCGGATGCGTTTGCAGTCACCCCTGCACCAGATGCGGCCGGAAATTGCGCACAAGCTGCCACGCCAAGCAAAAGGCAGGCAACAAGAAAAATATGCCGCAATCGCATCAAGGAACAAATCGCTTGATGGTTATTGCCAACGCCTCATTTTTCGGATTCGCCAGCGTCGCATCGCGCCAGAGTTTGATGGCTTCGTCGTGACGCCCCAACGACCATAGTACTTCGCCCGCATGTGCGGCGATTTCGGCATCGGGCTTGAGCGCATAGGCTTTTTGCAAAGTCGCCAAAGCTTCAGTCGCCTGACCCTGCCTAAACAACGCCCAGCCTTTGCTATCCAGGATAAAGGGATCACCGGGTTTGAGCGCAAGCGCTTTATCGATCAGTTGCGTAGCTTCAGCAAGGCTCACTTTACGGTCGGCCAGCGAATAACCCAGCGCGTTATATGCCATGGCGTCATCTGGTTTTAATTTGATCAAATGCCGCAAATGCCGTTCCATCGTCGTCACGTCATTCAGTTTTTCTGCCGCGAGCGCCGTCTCGTAGAGTAAATCTGGATCCTCCGGTTGGGCTTCCAGCGCAGCACTGAGCATGGCATACATCTCGGCAAAATGCCCACCCTCACGCAACAATTGCGCCTCGGCAATAATCAGGCGGCTGTCGGTGGGTGCGCTGGCACGTGCAATTGCAATCTGTTCGCGCGCCTCATCGAGCTTGCTCTGCTGCACCAGCAACTGCGCTGCGCGTACGTGCGCCGGGACTTTTTGTTCGCCTGCCGCAACCGCACGATACCAATCGAGCGCCTCATCATTTCGCCCCTCATGCTCCGCAATCTGGCCGAGGTAAAACCGCGCCGAATCTTGATCTCCTCGTCCCAGCATCATGAAATGCTTGAGCGTCTTTTCGGCTGTAGCAACATCATTTAGCTGCAACGAGAGTATGCCAACGGCAAACAATACATCCGGGTTTTCCGGGTTCAACTGTAGCAGTGTTTCAAATTCCTTTCGTGCGTCGTCATAGCGCTTTCCCTCTACCAGGGTACGGGCATAGCCCAAGCGCACATCATGGGCTGACGGGTTAGCCGCAAGAAAGCGTTTCAGGTAATGGAGTTGCGGTTCGCCCGATTCAAGCAAGCCGGCTTTCAACAATACGGCAGACTCCCATGTGGGGCGCAACGCTAGCGCTTGATCCACTTCGCTCATGGCACCGGCTTTGTCATTCACTGCCAGTGCCGTTTGCGCACGTACCCAATGCGCCTCGGGCAATGCGGTATAGGGCCGGGTGAGTTGATCGAGCAAGCGCTTGACTGCCGCCTTGTCGGGATAACTTGCGAAAATACGTTGTTGCTGAAGAAGCAGCTCACCTGTGCGCGGGCCGGCATTTTCAAGCTCATGTGCCAGATTAGCGGCCAACTCATCCAGCTTGCCACTGGCCAGCAACAAGGTTGATAGCATCCGCTGCGCTTCTTTCGCTTGCGGATCAACTGCTACCCACATGCGTGCGGCCTCCAGCGCGGTGGGATACTGCCGTGCATATAACGCTATTTCTGCGGCACGACGCACAATGCGCGGGTCGCGCGTATTTTTCGCCAGATCAAAATACACCTCGGCGGCAGTTGCCATCTGGCCACGTTGACCGGCGATTTCAGCCAGCAAAAATTCATAGAGAATTTTTCCCGTCAAGATCATTTTTGGCAAGCGGCCATCCTCTTTAGCAGCCATTACCGCCTCAGATGTTTGCTCTACGGCTGACGTTGGCGAATCTTGTGCTTGCACAGAGCCACCGTAAAAAAACAAAGCCAGCACCATGGGACGCAATATTGGCCGCAACGTCAACTGCAGAACGTGTCGCAAGACACCGGATGTCATCGGATAATCAATAGAATTCATAAGCAAGGTACCCAGTAAAACTGTCGCATACAATGCGGGGATGTTATCAGTTTCGTATGACTTTCCGTATGCCCGAGCTGCCCGAAGTTGAAGTTACTTGCCGTGGTATTGCCCCTGCGCTGGTTGGTCGGCGTCTCACCGGCGCCGACTTTCGCGCCCCTGCGCTACGCTATCCGCTACCTCATGCACAGCGGGCGGCTTTTGTTGGCCAGCGGCTGATCTCGCTCACCCGGCGCGCAAAATATCTGTTGTTGAATTTTGGCACGGGTCACTTGTTAATCCATTTGGGCATGTCGGGCAGCCTGCGATTATTGCCAACCCGCACCGCTGCGCCAGCGCAAAAGCATGACCATGTTGATTTGGTCTTTGATGAAACCATGCTGCGCATGCGCGACCCGCGACGCTTTGGTGCCATGCTTTGGTTGGCTGGCGACGGGCTTAACGATATTCATACGCATCCCTTGCTGGCCAAGCTCGGCATCGAACCGCTCGATGAGGCATTCGACGCCCACTGGTTAAAGACAGAACTCGCGGGCCTTAAATCAGCCATCAAACCCGTGCTGATGGATAGCCAGCGCATCGTCGGCATCGGCAATATTTACGCCACGGAAAGCCTCTTTCGTGCAGGCATTAATCCGCGCACAGCAGCCGGGAGAATCTCCCTGACGCGCCTGCAACGCCTGGTGCCCATCATAAAAACCACCCTGCACGCAGCGATTGAAGCCGGCGGCAGCAGTCTGCGCGATTTCATTCATTCAGACGGCAGCTCAGGCTATTTTCAACAGCATTATTTTGCTTATGGCCGCACGGGCCAGCCCTGCCGAATTTGCGGCCAGGCGATCCGTGAAATAAAGCAGGCGCAACGCACAACGTTTTACTGTACGCATTGCCAGCGGTAACTGTTTTTATTTTGCCGCTACTTTGCTGGTCAAGCGCATAAACTTGGCCATCAGGTCGTCTTTTGATTCCACATTATCCTTGTCATTCGGGATGCAATCCACCGGACAGACTTCACGACATTGCGGGGTATCAAAGTGGCCGACGCACTCGGTGCATTTCCCCGGATCGATGACATAAATTTCATCGCCTTGCGAAATGGCATTATTCGGGCATTCCGGCTCGCATACATCACAGTTAATGCATTCATCAGTAATCAGTAAAGACATGGTTTTCCTTGGACTTTCTTAAGCTGTACCGGCACAAATTCAGTTGTTTTGAGCGGCTGTTTTTTTGGCTAAATTCGCCAGCACCTGCGGCGACACAAACTTTGACACATCTCCGCCGAGCAGAGCGATTTCGCGCACCATGGTGGCAGAAATAAACATGTATTGCTCCGCTGGCGTGAGAAAAACCGTTTCCACATCGGGATACAAATTGCGATTCATTCCGGCCATCTGAAATTCGTAATCAAAATCGGACACCGCACGCAAACCGCGCACAACGATGGTTGCATGGTGTTCATAAACGAAATTCATGAGCAGAGAATCAAAACCGTGTACTTCAACATTCGGCACTTCCCGTAAAATCTCGCGCGCCATATCCACCCGCTCAGCCATTGAAAACAGCGGATTTTTTTTTCTGCTTTCCGCCACGCCGATGATCACCTGACCAAACAGACCTGCGGCCCGGCGTACTAAATCTTCGTGGCCCCTGGTGAAGGGGTCAAATGTACCTGGATAAACCGCGATGTTTTTACTCATGTTGTTGTAACTCCAACAGATGAAAATAAACCTGGCCTGCCTGCCCCGCCTTGATCACCGACCATCGACCTAGTTGCGTGAGCGGTACTTCCGCTTCAACATAAAGACGCGCCGCAGGAGTTGCCAGTTCTTCCAGCCGGGGCGCCACACGCGCCAGCCAGCCCTGACCATAGGGCGGATCGAGAAAGATCAGATCAAAACGCTGGCCGGTTGGGGGGACGAATTTTAGCGCATCGCACGAAAATAGTTGGATTCGTGCGCAGTCAAAGCTATCGACATTTTTTTTCAGCATATGAAAAACGTGTTTTGATTGTTCCACACACGCTATATACAACGCGCCGCGCGAGGCAGCTTCCACGCCCAGCACGCCGCTTCCGGCAAACAGATCGAGGCAGGACAGGCCGGTCAAATCGTGCCCTAGCCAGTTAAACAGGGTTTCGCGTACGCGATCAGCCGTTGGCCGCAGACCCGGTGCATTGATCACCTGAAGTTGCCGACTACGCCACTGGCCGCCGGTGATGCGGATTTTGCTCATGCGTTGCAAATAGGCTTAATCAGCCGCCACAATAACTGTCACCAAGTGATCCCGTAGAACATGGCGCGCAAACGCATCATGCACCTGGGTGACTGTCACTGCATTGACCCGTGCCGGAAAATCATCCAGATACGTGAGTGGCAAACCATAAAACCCAATGGTCGATAAATAGCCAAGCAACTTGGCGTTGCTATCCAGACGCAGGGCCAAGCCATCAACAAGATTTTTTTTCGCTTCGATCAACTCTTTCGCTGTCGGGCCTTGCGCCATGAAAGTGCTTAACACGTCATTAACAACTTTAATTGCGTCATTGACCTGCGAACGCTTGGTTTGCAAGCTGATTTCAAAAGGCCCAAGCAAGCGTTGCGGATAAAAATAAGAACTCACGCTATAGGCATAGCCTCGTTTTTCGCGCACTTCTTTCATCAATCGTGAGGCAAAACCACCACCGCCCAAGCTGTAATTACCTACCAGCAGGGCAAAATAATCCGCATCGCCACGCCGCACAGCAGGCAGCCCAATATATACATGGCTTTGTGCGGCAGGATGCGGGACTTTAATCGTCTGACTTTTTGGCAGCGTTACAGGCGGCAAGACAACGGGCACACCGCCAGCAGGCAAGGCCTGCGATAACTGATTAGCGATAGCTTCCGCTTCGGTGCGCGAAATATCGCCAATGAGAGAGATCGTCGCATTTTTAGCCGCATAGTGTTGTTGATAAAAATCGATGAGATCTTGCCGCGTGATGGCGGCCACACTCTCTGCAGTTGCGCTGACACCATAAGGATGATCTGGATAAATCGCTGCGGCGAATCGCTTGGCGGCGATCGCACCCGGCTGCGTATCCGCTTCACGGATGGCGGCGATGCTGCGCTCTTTTTCACGCGCGAGTATGGCTTCAGGAAAAGTCGGCGCTGACAATACGGTACGCATGAGCGCTAATGCGGCCTCACGTTCCGGTTTTGCAGAAAGCGTGCGCAACACCACGCTGGCGCGGTCGTTATCAACTCCACCGCCCAGTTGAGCGCCGGTATCCGTCAGGCGTTCAGCCAACTTTTCTTCATCCAGATCACCCGCGCCAGCTTCCAGCAAACTACGTGTGAGACCAGGCAACCCGGCTTTGCCTGGCACCAAATACACATTACCCGCAGCAAAATCGAACTCCACATCCAGGATGGGCAAGCCACGGGCTTCAACGAAATACACGCGCGCGCCGGCGGCCGTAGTCCAGTGTTCTATTTTTACGCCTGCAGTGGCCCCTGCGGAAACGCACGCAAGGATAAGAAAAGAAAAAAAGGCTTTCACCGAATGCATTTTCATGGTCATAAACTTTCTGCAGCTAAGGGTTATCAAATGAATCGGATTGTTATTTGCACCCACTAATGCAGCGCCTTGACTGCAGGTCCTGCGGAAGACTTGGTATCAGTGGCATTCATCGGCTGCGGGTCAAGTATGGCGATAGTCAACGTGTCATCCTTGAAATATTTTTTAGCTACGGCCTGAACCTCTGCTGCGGTGACGTCTTTGAGTTGATCAACCAGCAGATCAACATCTCGCCACGACAAGCCAACGGCCTCCACGCCGCCAATTTCCATCGCCTGCGCCATGAGCGAATCCCGCTTATAGGTTTGCCCGGCAATGAGCTGGATTTTCACACGGGCGAGTTCCTCTGGCGTAATACCAGCCTCTTGTATGCGAGTAATTTCTGCGCGCAAGGCAGTCTCTAGCTCAGCCACACTGCGCCCCTCTGCCGGCTGGCCATCCAGGGTGAACGTCGCTTCGCCACGCACCATGCCGTCATAACTCGCACCGGCCGATTGCGCAACGCGCGTGCCCCGCACCAGGTTTTTTGCCAGGCGCGAAGCATCATTTCCATCGAGAATCCCCGCTAGAACTTCCAATGCATAGGGGTCGCGATCTTTATGCGCATCGTGCAGGCGCGGCACTTTCCAGAGCATGGTAATGTAGGGCAACTTGGCCGGGGCCTTGACGCTCGCCCGCCGCCAACCCTTTTGTTCCGGTTCGTTCTGCGGCTTACGCTCAGGCAGTGCGTGGGCCTTGATCACCCCATAATATTTTTTTGCCAGTCGAAATACTTCCGTGTGATCGACATCGCCCACTACCACGACATAGGCATTGCTCGGCGTATACCACTGGGTATACCAATGATGCGCGTCTTGCCAGGTTAAATGCTCCAGATCGTCCATCCAGCCGATGATCGGGCGACGATAGGGGTGCGCCAAAAATGCCATGCTCCGGGCTACCTCAAACACCTGCGCCTGCGGATTGTCATCCGTGCGCAAGCGGCGCTCTTCCATCACGACTTTGATTTCCGAAGCAAAGTCCGCCGGGGTAAAGGCCAGATTGGCCATTCGGTCCGCTTCAAGCTGCATCATTTCAGGCAACGCGACCTTGGGCACAATCTGAAAATAAGCAGTGTAGTCATAGGAAGTAAAGGCGTTGTCCTGTCCGCCTGCATCAGCCACGCGCTGGCTAAATTCACCCGAGGGCCGTCGCTTCGTGCCTTTGAACATTAAATGCTCCAGCGCATGCGCTACACCAGACGTACCGTCTTTTTCGTCCATGCTGCCGGCGCGGTACCAAACCATATGCACTACGATGGGCGCTCGATGATCTTCTTTAACAATAACGCGCAATCCATTGGGCAAAGTGGTTTCAAATGTATTGAGCGCGGAATTAGCAAAAGTCGGCGCTGGCAAGACGGCGAAAAACAACAAGGTCGCAACAAAAATAGGTAGTTTCATGTTTGGATTGGTAGGTATTCACTGAAAGGTCGATGCGAGAGAGGGCGCTCTGTTAAAATTAGCTCTGCGCGACATCTTATCGCTTCCGCCTCTGACATCTCACCCCTATGTTTAGTTTCCTCAAAAAAAAAGATAAGCCATCCACGTCGCACATGCCAGATGCATCGGTCACGACAACAAGTGCTCACAAGGAGGCCACAACTGTGGCGTCCGAGCCGCAGACAGCGCAGACAACAACTCCACCCACCTCATGGCGCGACCGACTGAAAACTGGCCTCTCGCGCACACGCGCAGCACTCACCACGCCACTGGGCGAGCTGTTCAGCCGCAGTCGAATTGATGAAGCGCTGCTGGAGGATCTTGAAACCACCTTGCTCACCGCCGATTGCGGCGTCGATGCCACGCTGTGGTTGCTGGATGAACTCAAATCAGCCATCAAGAAAAACAAACTTGAAAATCCCTCGCAACTACGCCAAGTGCTGGCCAACCGGCTGACAACGCTGCTCGCGCCGCTGGAACAGCCGCTGGATGTGACCACCCACAAACCCTTTATCGTGATGATTGCCGGTGTGAATGGCGCAGGCAAAACCACTTCTATCGGCAAACTGGCGAAACATTTTCAGAGCCAAGGCAAGAGTGTGTTGCTCGCCGCAGGCGACACCTTCCGCGCAGCGGCGCGTGAGCAACTCAAAGCATGGGGCGAGCGCAACGGCGTTGCCGTCATCGCGCAAGAGTCAGGCGATCCGGCTGCTGTGGTGTTCGACGCGATCAGCGCCGCGCGCGCGCGAAATATCGATGTCGTCCTTGCCGATACCGCAGGCCGTCTGCCCACGCAATTGCATTTGATGGAAGAAATTGCCAAGGTGCGCCGCGTCATTCAAAAAATCGACCCTACCGGCCCGCATGAAGTCTTACTGGTGCTGGATGCCAACATTGGCCAGAACGCCGTGCAGCAAGTCAAAGCGTTCGATCAGTCCATCCACGTGACAGGTCTCGTACTGACCAAACTGGATGGCACCGCCAAAGGCGGCGTGCTGGCCGCCATCGCCCGCCAATGCCCCAAGCCCGTACGTTTCATTGGCGTGGGCGAAGGCATTGATGATTTGCAACCGTTCCGTGTCAATGAATTTGTCGAAGCATTACTGACAGAACCGGAAAATACCGCCGTTTAAGCAAGAAACAGGAGCCTAGGCAGGGCCTCTCAAGCGCATCGCTTATCGGCAGCAAGCTTTTCTCAGCAAGTCAGCGCAGACCTTCCAGAAAAGACGCGGGACCGAATACGGCGAGCAACGTCAAATCTTCCTCAATATTGAAGAAGGAATGATCGGTTGTTGCACTAACAAAAAGCACCATGCCGGGCCGCACTTCACGTTCATCATTACCCATACGCAGCCGGGCAAGCCCCTCAAGAACAATGTAAATTTCATCTTCCAAATGTGGTGCCTGCATATCTCGTGCGCCAGCAGGCAGTCGATACATTGCACAGGACATTTGCGAAGCCCGCAAAAACTCCACGAAACGCGGTTCTGTACCTTCGACTTGTTTTCTCAGATCAGCGAGATCAAACACTTGCCAATCATGTGCGGACATAAGATACCTTTCTTTGCGCCTTGCGCTATAAGTAAACTCGGCGTCCCGGATTGCCCCCACCCACAGCCAAAGTGGCATTGCAAATAACCGGTTGGCACAAGACCAAAACAATGACTGCTTTCAGTTTATAGACACAACCCCTCATCGGCAACTTGTCTGTTAAATATCCGTTACTGCGCCAGCCAATAGTAGCCATCGGATAACTGTAAGAATGGACCGCTTCTAGTTTTAACTTCTCTCGCTTTGGCACATAAGCCAAATTGGCGCACCAGGATAGTGCCCCGATATGCGATCAAAACTCGACTTCAAGTTCCTCGATATCGATCGGCTCAAGTCTTGCCGCAGCAATCCACTCATGCATTTCGGGCATCACCATCACTGTTTGGCAATAAGCGGCGCAAACAGGATCGAGCGCTACACTGTATGTTAGAAACCGCGTTACCACCGGTGCATACATTGCGTCAGCCATGCCGCGCTGCTTGCCAAACAGCCAAGGTCCGCCGTAGCGGGTAAAACAATCGCGCCAGATTTCAGTAATCCGCTCGATATCGCCTTTGGCACGCGACCAAATTGAAAAGTTTTTTACTGTAGTACTAAGATTCATCGGCAGTGCCGAGCGCAGAGCAGAAAATCCAGAGTGCATTTCACCGCAGATAGAGCGGCAGTGCGCCCGCGCAGCCTGATCAGCAGGTAACAAGTCAGCCTTCGGCTTGATCTCGTTAAGATATTCAGCGATGGCCAGGGTATCCCAGACAGAAATGCCATCGTGTTCCAGCCGGGGCACGAGAACAGAAGGCGAAAGTAGCAGCAACTCGGCCCTGGCTGACGCATCATCAGCAGCAACCAACTGTTCGGCAAATGGCAGCCCGGCAAAACGAACCAGCAGCCAGCCGCGCAAAGACCATGAAGAATAATTTTTACTGCTCAGGGTGAGGCTTGCTTTGGCCTTGGTCATGGGAAACTCCAGTATCCGGAAAGAATGAAGGCCCCAGTCAAGCTGGAGCTTGTTAAAGGGATAGTATCCCTTCTACGTGGTATCGTTACAAAATAAGTTAAAGCAAAGTGCGTACCATGAGAGTCGATCCCAATCTTCGATTTAACTTTCCGGGAAATGACTCCCTGGAAAAATAAAACCCATGCACGTATCTTGCTTAGTACTGCGGTAGCACCCCTAATCTGGAAAGGATTCTTGATGATTGCTGCAACTGCACCCCACTATCAGATGTATCAGGCTTTTTTTGACGCTAGTTATCCTGCACGCAGCACTGCCCGTGCGCTGGCTCCCTGGTTGCGCCAAACCATGTTCTGGCTGCCGGATAACACCGCCGTGCGCAAGCTGACCGCCATGTGCGAGGCAGTTGCCTTGGCGGGGCTGACGCACGAACGACCAAGCTTTGGGATTGATTCTATTGAAATGGACGGAGAAAAAATCGCTGTCCATGAAGAAGCAGCCCATGTCACACCCTTCGCCACCTTGCTGCATTTTCGTAAAGACACACCCACCCCCGGCCCAAAGGTGCTGCTGATCGCACCGATCTCGGGCCACTTTGCCACGCTGCTTGCCAGTACCGCACGCACACTGCTCCAGCATCATGACGTCTATATCACCGACTGGCATAACATCCGCGATGTACCACTGAGTGCCGGTACCTTCGACATGAATGTCTTCATTGGTCATTTGATCGAATTTATTGACTGGCTGGGGCCGGAAACTCACTTGGTTTCCGTTTGCCAGCCAACGGTCGGTACGCTCGCAGCAGTTGCCATCATGGCCGCAGAGCAAAGCCCCAACCAGCCGCGCAGCATGACGTTAATGGCCGGGCCGATTGACTGCCGCATTAACCCTAGCGTCGTCAACAAGCTGGCAACAGAGAAACCGATTGAGTGGTTTGAAGAGAACCTGATCGGCCTTGTGCCCTTGCGCTACAAAGGTGCTTTGCGCCGTGTGTATCCGGGCTATTTGCAGATCTCCGCTTTTTTGAGCATGAACGCCGAACGACATATGGATTCTTTCCGCAACATGTACGCTAGCCGGGTGGAGGGCGATCATGCCAAAGCCGAAAGCATCAAGGACTTTTACTCGGAATATCTGGCCATGATGGATATGCCCGCTGAGTTTTACCTTGAAACCGTGCGCCTCGTTTTTCAGGAACATGCATTGCCCCTGGGGAAACTCGAATACCGTGGCAAGCGGGTAGATCCTTCGGCAATTCGTCGTACCGCGTTGTTTACGGTAGAAGGAGAGAAGGATGACATTTGTTCCATCGGCCAAACGCTGTCGGCGCATGATCTGTGCAGCAAGCTTGCGCCTTATCGCAAGCAGCATCATCTTCAGCCCGGCGCTGGCCATTATGGTGTATTCAATGGCAAACGTTGGGATAAGCAAATCTACCCGCGCGTGCGGACCTTTATTCAGGATTTTAATGATTAGCTAATTATCGATTACATAAAGTAAAAGTCGGCACCCCAAGAGTACTTCCTGCAGGGGGCGCTGGTGATACGGCGCGAAAGGTGTCGCAATAGACGGTAAACTCTGTCCTGAACTTCATGGTCAATCTCGACCCTTGTTACAACATCCCTGCAAATCCTTTCGGCCCATGATTCGTTTTGACTGCGTTGCCAAACGTTACCCCCCGGGAATTGATGCCTTGTCTGCGTTGAGCTTTGAAATGTCTGCCGGCGACATGTTGATTGTCAGCGGCCACTCGGGGGCAGGCAAATCGACGTTAATCAAACTTATTGCCGCAATCGAGAAACCAACATCCGGTGCGGTGCTGGTTGGCGGGCAAAATGTCGGCGAGCTTAACCGCTCAGCACTGCCTTTTTTGCGCCGGCGCCTGGGACTTGTCTTGCAGGATAAAAAACTACTGTTTGATCGCTCGGTTTTCGAAAATGTCATGCTGCCACTATCCATTACCGGCTTTCCGCCCAAAGAAGCCACGCAGCGTGTCAGGGCTGCACTGGATAAAGTCGGCTTGTCTGCGCGCGAAAAAGCGCTGCCCATTGCGCTGTCTGGCGGAGAGCAGCAGCGACTGGCTATTGCCCGCGCCGTCGTTAGCCGCCCTGCGCTACTTCTCGCTGATGAACCTACCGCTCACCTCGATGCTGAAACAGCAGCCGATGTCGCACGCATTTTTTACGAGTTTCACCGCGCTGGTGTCACCGTGTTAATTGCAACCTATGACGGCCACTTGTTTCCTGATGCGCAAACACTCCATCTAGATCACGGACACTTGGTATCGTGATAAGCGGCATGAACCCCCAATGAACATCTGGCTCATTCACCACGGCCTTGCCCTGCGTATGGCTTTACATCGACTAACGGCAGCCCCGCTGACCACGCTATTGTCTCTGTTGGCCATTGGCATTGCGCTAGCACTTCCCGCAGGCGGCCAGATGCTGTTAAACAATGTTCAGCAGATGGTAAATAGCACGTCCGCTACACCACAGATTTCCATATTCATGGAAACTGATGCGGGACGCGAGGCAGCCAACGAGCTGGGTGCCCGCTTAAAAAAACATCCAGCCATAAAACAGCAACGATTCCTCTCTCGCGAAGACACCTTGCACCGTATGAAAGCCAATGCAGGGTTGCGTGAGGTGATTGATGTCTTGTCCGACAACCCCTTTCCTGATGCGTTTATTGTCACCGCCCGTGACGATCAGCCTGCAATCCTTGATTCACTCGTTGAAGAATTTCGTCAATGGCCTAAAGTCGCGCATGTTCAACTCGATTCCGCATGGGCTAGACAGCTGGAAGCGTTGCTTCGTCTGGGCCGAAATGCTGTCATTCTAATGGGAGGGTTACTGGCTACCGGATTAATCGCCATCACCTTCAATATTATTCGCATGCAAGTTTTAACTCATCGCGCTGAAATTGAGGTGTCCCAATTGCTGGGGGCGACCAATGGATTTATTCGTCGACCTTTTCTGTATTTTGGCGCTTTGCTGGGTTTAGGTGGCGGCGTCACGGCGTGGCTGCTGATGGTCGCTGCTGCCTGGTGGCTGCGCACCCCGCTGGGTGACTTATTGCATTTATATGATTTCAACTTTACCCTGCATTTTTTGGGCCTGGCCGACTCTGCCGTGCTGCTAGGTATGGCAGCTGGACTAGGCTGGTTAGGTGCATTGTTATCGCTCGGGCAACATTTACGCCACTCCTGAAGCATTCTCTTGCCTGTTAGAAATCAAAAAAAGGGAACTTACATAGCTATTGGCACTCTCACCCGCAGAGTGCTAATATAGTTTCCTAGGAGGCAAAATATGGCTTACGCATTATCTCACCAGCAGTTTCCAACCATTTCTGGCAGCGGAAGTATCGAGGCTTATATTTCAGCCGCAAATCGTATGCCTATGCTTAGTGAAGCCGAAGAGCTTGCCTTTGCGCACCGCTTCGCTAACGAAGGAGACATTGAGGCTGCCCGCGCTTTAGTGACATCCCATCTGCGGTTAGTCATTGCAATTGCCCGTGGCTATCTCGGCTATGGCTTACCTCACGCTGATTTAATTCAGGAAGGCAATGTGGGTTTAATGAAAGCAGTCAAGCGGTTTGATCCAAATCGGGGTGTACGGCTGGTTTCTTTTGCTATGCACTGGATCAAGGCCGAGATTCATGAATACATTATCAAAAACTGGCGACTCGTTAAAATCGCCACGACCAAATCACAGCGAAAACTGTTTTTCAACTTGCGCAGCATCAAGGCATCACTAGCACAGCAAGATGAATCACTGCCAGGTTCACAACGAGATTTTGGTACGCTTGATGTCGCTGGTGTAAAACTGATCGCCCAGCGGTTGGGTGTGAAACCAGAAGAAGTCATCGAGATGGAAACCCGCTTCACGGGTGCCGACGTATCGCTAGAGCCGACATCTGACGATGATGAAGATCATTTCGCCCCGATTGCCTACCTCACCGCGGATAGCTGTGACGAGCCCGTAGCGATTCTTGAGCGCAAGGAATTTGACCACTTGCAAGAGGAAGGGCTAAAAGGTGCGTTGGCCAGTCTTGATGAACGTAGCCGTGAGATTATTCAGCGTCGCTGGCTGGTGCGCGAGGAAGAGTCCTCTGCAACGCTGCATGAGCTTGCCGAAGAGTATGGTGTCTCAGCCGAACGTATCCGCCAAATTGAGGCTAAGGCACTTCAAAAAATGAAAGGCGCACTACTCGCCGCCGCTTGAGATGAGGTTAAAGTCACGGCGATTCAATAAAAAAGACAGCTATGTTACGCTGCCTTTTTTATTTTCCTGCCAGCAATGTTCTAACGTCTGCGGCAATGCGTTGAGGTGTTTCTCCGTATTTTAAATACAAGCGCAATCGACCGGACGGGTCGTATACATAGCTACCCGTCGAATGATCGATAGAGTAATTCCCCGGCATTGCTCCTTCTTGTTTTTTGTAGAAGACCTTAAAAGCCTTCGCAATTGCCTCAGTTTCAGCAGCACTGCCTCTCAAACCCAAAAATGATGGGTGAAAAGAAGGCACATACTGGGCCAAAAGCGCCGCCGTATCACGTTCAGGATCGAGTGTTATAAAAAGGACCTGTACACGGTCTGCATCTTTCCCCAGGAGTTTCAGGGTTTCTTGCAAAGAACTAAGCGTCGTTGGACAAACATCCGGACATTGGGTATACCCAAAAAAAACGATGGCAACCTTACCTTTGAAATCTGACAGCCGACGTTGTTTACCGCTTTGATCTTTTAACGCAAAGTCCATTCCAATTGAGCTACCGGTCAAATCTGTTGCATTAAAATGGTCTGGTGTGCTGCATCCCACGCTGAAAAAAGTAGCCAGTAGAAGAAGAAAGTATCGCATTAACGGGTGTAATGGTCTATGAGGAGCGCTGCAAATAGCGCTGATAAATAAATGATAGAAAAACGAAACGTTTTTTTAGCCAAAAGATCACTGTAATTACGCCAGATTTTCCAAGAGTAAACCAGAAATATACCATCCAGCAGAAGAGCACTCACCAGGTAAAATAATCCGCTCATGCGGATAATAAAAGGCATGAGCGATACTGCTGTCAGCAAGATAGTGTATAGAAAAACATGCAGTCGAGTGAATTCAGGGCCATGCGTCACTGGCAGCATAGGTACACCAGCCGCTGCATATTCTTCGGTGCGATAAAGCGCTAGCGACCAAAAATGGGGTGGCGTCCAAACAAAAATAATGAGTACCAGCACCCATGCTTCTGCCGGCACAGAGTTAGTGATTGCTGCCCAGCCTAAAGCAGGCGGCATGGCGCCTGACAAACCACCAATCACAATATTTTGTGGCGTGCGTGGTTTAAGGAATAAGGTGTAGATAATGGCGTAGCCAACAAAAGTGGCAAGCGTCAATACCGCCGTTAGCACGTTCACCCAGACCAATAAAATGACCATTCCCAGCGCGCCTAAAATGGAAGACCACCCAAGTGCAGCACGAACACTAATAGCGCCACGTGCTGTTGGGCGACTGCGCGTACGCGCCATGTGCTGATCAATTTTCAGCTCAACTAGACAATTAAAAGCGGCGGCGGCGGCAGAAACCAGACCAATCCCAATAGTCGCCGTAAAAACTCGCCAAAAAGTCAAGTTCTCGCTTGGTGCCAATAACATCCCGATCAAGGCACAAAAAACAATGAGCGATATCACTCGCGGCTTAGTCAGCGTGAGATAGTCACTCACCATCGACCCAAAACTGGGATCAGGCGATACGGCAAGAAGCGGAGTATCCGAAGTATCAGTGGTCATAATATAATTTTTGAAATCTAGCCTATTCCGGAAAACCGCAGTAAACGGCTGATATCTTTAAGGATATCCTTCGGCTCAGACTTATCATCGTACCGCATGACGAGATTGCCTAGCGGATCAATCAAAAAAATGTATGCCCCAGAATCTGTACTTAACGGCAGTTGCGCAAGACTAGCTAGAGTAGGGGCTCGCGCCAAAAGAAGACCGGGGTGAATTTTCAACAATTGAGGATCAGGCTGCCCGTCACCTAAGATAACCCATACGCGCTCGAGACGGTCCATATTTTCACCTTGAGCGATACGAATTTGGCGCATTAAATACAATTTTTTCTGGCATCGAGCATCACAATTGGCAACTTGCACTGTGAGGAAAACCCATTTTTTTTTCACACTTTCAGACAACATTTTGACGGGGATTACACCCTCAAGCGCCAATAGTTGCAGTCCCGCAGAACGCGTTTCGAGCAGCTCGCCTTTATTTACTTGCGCCACAGGCTTCCACCATGCATAAAACACATAGGGGCCTATCACTAGGAATAAACCACTCAGGATAAAAAATACCATGATTCGTTGTGCTTTAGACATTTTTTGATGTGGGAGGCTTCGCTCCCAGATTTCTACGGATAAAGTAATAGCCCCAGAAAATCAGTGTCATTGCGGCAAGAGAAAACCATTGCACCGCATAACCACGATTTCGATCTGCTCCACTACCTGGATGGGGCCAATCACGCACAAGACCATCTTGCGCCGTGTTGGTTTGGTACAAAATCAACGGCTGAATGTGTAAATTTGCCCAAGCTGAATATGCATTTGGTTCTACTTGGCTCCATATCACACCATTTTTAGCATCTTTCCCGACCGAGCCGACTCGAGGCGTCCGTTCATGAATTATCCCTTCAACCGTTTGAACTCCCGCAGGGGTAAGGATTTTTGGCAATTGACTACGATCGCTCAGACCATGAATCCATCCCCGATTTACCAAGACCGATAAATCGCTTCCCATAATTCGCAAGGGCATCAGCACCTGAAAACCAACTTGCCCTTGATAAATCTGGTTATCAAGAAACAGCATTTTCTCTTTTACCCACTCTCCCTGCACTTTCGCCGGATACGCAACGAAGCGTTTAGCATTTAGTAACGTAGCCCCCAAAACGATAGGAGGTAGGTTTTTGACCTCAAGCATGCGTTCTTCTAACGCATCACGCTGATGCGCCCTATCCAATTGCCAGAACCCTAACCGGGACGTGACAATGATAACCAGCAATGCGGCAAGGGTAGGAATACTTTTCTTCAAATGGTGCATTTGTAAATACTGCATAAAGTAATGAATATCAAACCTAAAAATTATCTGGGAATCTCTTGGAGAACTTCCATTAAACTAGCCTGTGCTATTCAACAAAACTATTCTTCGGAGTTCACAAATGAAAATCATCGTGGTCTTAATGCTAGTTGCTATTTTCGCCAGCTTGTTTTCAGCGCTCTTTTTCCTCTTTCAGGACCAAGCTGGCTCTACCAGAACCGTTAAAGCCTTAACACTGCGCATATCACTATCCATAGCCCTATTTATAGGACTGATGGTAGCGCACTACTTCGGAATAATTGGCAATTAGTCTTGGTAAAAATGCTTTAGATTCGCTTGCCTCACCAAAAAACTGGCGCTCCTAAAGGAGCGCCAGTTTTTAAATATCGATGGCGGCAGTCGCTGTTAGAGCCAATACACTACAACAAAAAGAAATAGCCAAACCACATCGACAAAGTGCCAATACCAAGCAACCGCCTCGAATGCAAAATGATGCTCTGGTGTGAAATGGCCTTTTAACGAACGAAACAAAATAACTGCCAGCATAATGGCACCAAGGGTCACATGGAAACCGTGAAACCCGGTTAACAAATAGAACGTGCTGCCGTAACCTCCAGTAGATAGCTTCAAGTTCATCTCATGGTACGCATGAGAATATTCATGAACCTGGAAGTACAGAAAAATTGCGCCAAGCAAGACCGTTAAAAACAACCCAACGTTTAATTGTGTCCGTTTATTTTTCATGAGACCCCAATGAGCCCATGTCAAGGTAGCTCCTGAGGTTAAAAGTAAAAGCGTATTGATGGCAGGAATACCCCACGGCATCATCGCTTCCCACTTATCTTTAAAACCCGGCCCGGCAGATGGCCAGACATTTTTAAAGCCAGGCCAAATTAATGCATTATCTACACTGGATAAGTCAGGTACTGAAATAACACGGATGTAAAAAAGTGCACCAAAAAATGCAGCGAAAAACATTACTTCCGAAAAAATAAACCAGCCCATTCCCCAGCGGAACGAGCCGTCAACGCGCTTGTTGTATGCTCCTGCACGCGACTCGGCAATAACCTTGCCAAACCAGCCGTACATCATGTATAGCAACACAGCCAGCCCAGCCAGCAATATCGGCGTGCCCATCCCCACTTTATTCATGAGCATAACGGCACCTGACGCCATCAATAACAGGGCAAATGACCCAACCAGTGGCCAAGCTGACGGCCCGGGAACATAGTAATAACTCTCTTCATGCGTCGACATCAATAATCTCCCTTCAAAAATTTTTCAAGCAGCCGTTCCAATGTTAGCCATAATTACGTGAACCAGCGTTACTACCCCACCCACAAAAATAATGCAGCCAATAATTCCGGCAATTACAACCTGCTTTAATGAAATACTTGCAGCATCCGACTCATAATCCTGGCGACGACGGATACCAAGAAACGACCAAAAAACTGCACCAGCCACTGTAAAAAATCCCGCTTTAGGCTTTGTTTCCGTTTGCGTTTTCAGACTCATACGCCGTTTTTCGTTTTACCAATAGTCTCTGAACTGCTTTCTGCACGCCGGTTACCTTCAACTTCAAAAAACGTATATGAAAGTGTAATGGTTGCGATCTCTTTAGGTAATGCTGAATCAACAACAAAAACAACGGGCATTTGCCTATGCTCACCAGGGGCAAGGGTCTGTTTGTTAAAACAAAAACATTCGAGTTTATGGAAGTGCGCCGCAGCAAGCGGCGGACCATAACTGGGGATAGCTTGTCCGGTAACCGGCACACCACTCATGTTAGTAACATCAAACATGGCCTGAGTAAGCTCCCCAGGGTGGACAGAAAGATGTCCCACCAGTGGCTTGAACTTCCATGCCATGTTATGTACGTTGGTATCAAACTCAACAGTCACAACCCGTGAAGTATCCACTTGTGTATTAATAATGGGCCGGTCGTCCACACCAGTTTGGTTAATACCTAAAGCCACACAAACGACTGGATAAAGTGGTATCAAAATATAACCAAATCCAAACATGACCACTGAGAATATCGCTAATTTAAGCAAAGTGCGTAGATTGCGGCTGGCAAGTGAAAGGCTTTTTTTCAATGGTTTAGATACCAGCTTTGTACAATAAATCCAAAAAAAACAGTAGCCGCAAGCACAGCAAGAATGATCCCTGTGAGCAGATTTCTGGTTTTTACCGTAAGTGAAGACATTATGCTTACCCTATGCTAAACGATCGTCTGCTTACTTGACGATCGGCTGCACTTCCCATGTGTGATACGGTGCTGGAGACGGCACATCCCACTCCAGCCCTTCTGCACCTTCCCACGGCTTGGCCGGCGCTTTTGGGCCACCCTTGATACACGTAATGACGTTGTATAAGAAGAGTAATTGCGATAAACCAAAGCCAAAAGCACCTATCGTTGCAATTTGGTTGAAATCAGTAAATTGCAGCGCATAGTCAGGAATACGGCGTGGCATACCCGCAATACCAAGGAAATGCATAACGAAGAAAGTCATGTTAAAGAAGATAAAGGAAAGCCAAAAATGCACTTGGCCCAATTTTTCGTTATACATATGCCCCGTCCATTTTGGCATCCAATAGTAAGCACCCGCAAAAGCAGAGAATAACGCGCCAGCAACCATCGTATAGTGAAAATGTGCCACGACATAATATGTATCTTGCATTTGCACATCAACAGCGGCCATGGCTAGAATCAGCCCCGAAAAACCACCCACAGTAAAAAGAAAGATAAAACCAATAGCGAACAACATGGGTGTCTCAAAACTCAACGAGCCACGCCACATAGTTGCGGTCCAGTTAAATATTTTTACGCCTGTGGGTACCGCAATGAACATAGTGGCGTACATGAAGTACAACTGGGCAGTTACGGGCATACCTGTTGTGTACATATGATGCGCCCATACGGTAAATGACAAAATCCCAATTGCAGCCACAGCATAAACCATTGATGCATAGCCAAACAACGGCTTGCGAGAAAATGTCGAGATCACGTGTGAAACAATGCCAAAACCTGGGATGATGACGATGTAGACTTCCGGATGACCAAAGAACCAGAAGATGTGCTGGAACAAAACAGGATCACCACCACCTGCGGCACTAAAAAAACTTGTGCCAAAGTGACGATCCGTCAACGTCATGGTAACCGCACCAGCAAACACGGGCATCACGGCGATAATCAAAAATGCAGTCACCAGCCATGTCCAGCAAAACAACGGCATTTTCATTAGTGTCATGCCGGGAGCTCGCAGATTAAAAATCGTGGTAATGATGTTGATCGAACCCATGATCGACGAGAGGCCGAGAATATGAATGGCAAAAATCGCCATATCCATCCCCATCCCCTGCTGTATGGTCAACGGGGGATAGAGGGTCCATCCAGTCCCAGCAGCCCCGCCCGGCACAAACATCGAAGTCGTCAGCAATAGAGCTGCCGGCGGCAACAACCAGAAACTCAGGTTATTCATACGCCCAAAAGCCATATCTGATGCGCCGATCTGTAACGGCAACATCCAGTTAGCGAAACCCACGAATGTCGGCATAAGTGCACCAAACACCATGATGAGGCCATGCAAGGTTACCAGCTGGTTAAAGAACTCGGGCTTGACAATTTGCAGGCCCGGCTGAAAAAGCTCAGAGCGGATAGTAAGCGCCATGCAACCACCCACCAAAAACATGGCAAAGCTGAACCACAAATACATCGTGCCAATATCTTTATGGTTAGTAGTGGTTATCCAGCGCATCATTCCCGTTGGGTGGTGCTCATGGGCATCATGACCTGCGCTGTGTCCATTTGCTGTTGTTGCTGTATTCATGTAGCTCTCCTGATATTTCTGATTAAGCATGGGTTTTCATGAGCAATGAGTGAGACGGGTGCCTGACGGATCATTTGCGCAAGGCCTTGACTTCGGATGGCTGAACCATATCACCCATCTTATTACCCCAGGAATTTCGTTCATACGTCACAACAGCTGCAATTTCCGTATCTGAAAGCTGCTTGCCAAACGCTGCCATCGCCGTACCAGCCTTACCATTGAAAACACGGTTCAAATGCCCATCCTTAGGCCCGGTGGCAATTTTCGACCCATCCAGCGCCGGGAATGCAGGTGGTAAACCTTTACCCGTTGGCTGATGGCAAGCCGCACAGTTCTGCGAATACACCGATTCGCCGCGGGTCTTTAATTCATCCATGGTCCAAACTTTTGAGGGATCATCGGCTACCGTAGCCATTTTCGCTTTTTGCTCAGCTACCCAGGCACTATATTTTTCAGCCGAAACAACATCCACCACGATGGGCATAAAACCATGGTCTTTACCACACAGCTCAGCACACTGACCACGAAAGGTGCCTTCACGTTCAGCAAGGAATGAAGTATCACGAATAAACCCGGGTATAGCATCCTGCTTTACCGCAAACGCAGGCACAAACCACGAATGAATCACATCTTCCGCCGTCGTCAAGATTCGCACCTTTTTCCCGACGGGAACGACAAGATGGTTATCCACTTCAAGCAGGTAATTCTCTCCTTTGGGTGCCTTGCCCTCAATTTGCTCACGTGGCGTTGAAAGCACACTCTTGAACTTGATGCCCTCACCTTCACCTTTGATGTAGTCGTAACCCCATTTCCACTGATAGCCAGTTGCCTTGATCGTGATATCAGCACCTGTTGTATCACGCATGGAAATCAAAGTTTTAGTTACCGGCCACACAATAAAAAGTAAAATAATCGTTGGAATAACGGTCCAGAGAATTTCCACGGTTGTATTTTCATGAAATGTTGCAGCGACCCGCCCTGGCGCCTTGCGATGCTTCACGATAGTGTAAAACATCACACCAAACACGCCCACAAAAATAACACCACAGATGTACATCATCGTCATGTGCAGGTCATACACTTGCTGAGCGATTTTGGTTGCAGGCTCCTGAAAGTTAACTCGGTAAGCTGCATTTGCAGCTTGTATCAGCATAGTTAAAGCCATCCCCACGGCCAGACGTGACAAACCCACCCTTTGCGCTGCTCTGATCATCTCTAAACCTCTTATATCAAGAACAAAACTTTTAAAAACAAAAATTTAAAATACTTATTAACCTTTGACTACGCTTATTTTCTGCGCCAATCAATTCCGAAAAATTGGCGCGCAGTTTATCATGGCTTTTTATCTTGTTCGGCGCCCCAAGTAAATCATTACGCGGCAGAATACCCCGACCAAGATGGTGATATCTCTATAACCCGGGGTACAGTTTTCCTGCATACGGATTGCCAAGCGCCTGTAGCAGACGCTCATGCACACCAGCAAAGCCGCCGTTGCTCATGACTAAAATATGATCACCTTCGCACGCATTAGCAACAACAGACGAAACAAGTTGCTCAATATCGTCAAAACATTGCGCTTTACTCCCCAACGGTGCCAGTGCCTCACCTACATCCCAGCCCAGCTTATCGCCATAGCAGAAAATCTGGTCCGCCCCCTCAAGACTACCTGACAATTGCGCCGACATCGTGCCCAGCTTCATGGTATTTGAGCGAGGTTCGAGCACAGCGAAAATGCGCGCCGTGCCTACACGCTGCCGCAAACCCTCCAAAGTGGCACGAATTGCCGTGGGATGGTGCGCAAAATCATCAATAACCGTGACACCACGAACAAGCCCACGAATCTCCAACCGTCGCTTGATCCCCTGAAATGTTGCCAAGGCCTGCAACCCCAAATCAACAGGAACGCCCGCATGACGCGCGCCGGCAAGAGCTGCCAGGGCGTTGGCGCGATTGTGCTTTCCCGGCAAGGTGAACGCAGAAACATGCCCTTGCAGTTTGTCCGCGAGAAATACATCAAAACCGCTGCTGGAATCAGCTTCACTCGCACGCCATCCATCGCCCTTTGCATCATTAAACCATTCCACAGGTGTCCAGCATCCACGGGAGAGCACACGTGCCAACGCAGCTTCATCGCGGTTTGCCACAATCAGACCGTTCCCCGGCACCGTGCGTACCAAATGATGAAACTGGGTCTCGATTGCTGCAAGATCAGAAAAAATATCCGCGTGATCAAATTCAAGATTATTCAAAACCACCGTGCGGGGACGGTAGTGCACAAATTTGGAGCGCTTGTCGCAAAATGCCGTATCGTACTCATCTGCCTCAATGACGAAAAATGGAGAATCGGTCAGCCGTGCCGACACACCAAAGTCAGCCGGAACACCGCCCACAAGAAATGAAGGATTGAGTCCCGCCACTTCCAGAATCCAGGCGAGCATTGCAGTAGTTGTTGTTTTGCCGTGTGTGCCTGCGACACCAATCACCCAGCGGTCACGCAAAATATTATCGGCCAACCATTGGGGGCCTGACACATAGGGCAAATTGCGCTCCAGCACAGCCTCGAGTAACGGGTTGCCGCGCGATATTGCATTGCCAATGACATAAAGATCAGGATTTAACCCTAATTGATCTGCACCAAACCCTTCTGTTAGCCTGATGCCTTGATCGACTAATTGCGTACTCATCGGGGGATAAACATTCGCGTCACAACCTGTCACACGATGCCCTGCTGCCCTGGCCAACAAAGCCATGCCACCCATAAAAGTGCCACAGATGCCAAGAATATGAATATGCATACAGTCATTCCGTGAAATAATATCTGCGGATTCTAACCCTTGGCCCTCTTATGCCGCGTCGTAGACCCGCACCTGCCGACTCTCGCCATTTGCGTCGTGCTATCGCCATTGTCGCCGCACGCTTGATGGCCGAGGATGGATTAACCGATTACGCTGCCGCGAAACGCAAAGCCGCGCGCAGCCTTGGCGCAGAACATGGCGAAGGTCTGCCCACCAATGAAGAAGTACAAGTCGAACTTCGCCTTTACCAATCGATTTACCACGAGGATGAGCAAAATGATCGCTTGCAAGCACTACGCCAAACAGCCCTGAATGCCATGCAGCTACTGAATGAATTTCAACCCCGCCTGAGGGGTGCAGTACTGGACGGCACCGCAGTTCGCTATTCGCCTATTCACCTGCAATTAGTCGCCGATAGCAGTAAAGATGTAGAAATCTGGCTACTAACCAATCAGATCGCCTTTGATACAGAATCCCTGCCGTATCAAAATTCCAAGAGTCCGGAAGATCGGTTTGTTTTAAATGTCGACGACACAACTGTTTTGGTGGATGTTTTCGCTACTCAAAGAAGGCATAGCGGAGTACCTAGCGCAGCCATGTCAGAAGTAAAAACACTACTAACCAATTCGACAGCCGCTACACCTCTGTCTGAATCACAATTCACAACACCTTCTGATTACAAGATTGTCTAATTATGCAAAATCGACTGGTCCGCTTTTTGTTACTCGCAATAATCGCCATTAGTGCAGGTGGCTCCGGCTATTTGATCAGCCGCGAACGGCTTGCGCTTGACAGCACTTCATCATCCGCAACAGCATCAACGCAACCTGCGGTGGAAAAATTACTGCGTACCTCCTTTGCCACCACAGAAGGGCAATGGCAAACCCTGGCCGCCTGGCGCGGCAAGGTGTTGATAGTCAATTTCTGGGCGACATGGTGTCCCCCCTGCCGTGAAGAAATGCCTATGTTCTCCGGCTTGCAAAAGAAATACAAAGACAAAGGCTTGCAATTTGTCGGTATCAGCATTGATAGCATCGATAAAGTACGCGAATATCAGTCCATTGAAAAGCTGGCCTATCCACTTTTAATGGGTTCGCCAGATGCCATGAGCTTGAGCGGAGCACTAGGAAACTTTTCGCAAGCGCTGCCGTTTACCGTCCTCATTACCCGTCAAGGAAAACTTGATTCTGTCAAAATAGGACGCTTCACTGAAGACGAACTTGAAATGCGCCTACAAGCACTACTTAAACAATAGACTAGACAAACGGTAGCCATTTGCGGCAAACTCGCGCCCATGACGACGCAAAAACACAGTAAAAGTACACCTAGCAAAAAACAAAATTCAGTGGTTCTCGTACTTCACGGGCCCAATTTGAATCTACTGGGCACGCGTGAGCCAGCAATCTATGGCCACACAACGCTTGCCAATATCCATACTGCGATGGAAACTCGGGCACGTGCAGATGGCGTTCGTCTGGAAAGCTTTCAAAGCAATCACGAAGGGGAATTAATCGACCGCGTGCAATCCGCCCGTGAGCAAGGCGTCGCTTTCATTATTATCAATCCCGCAGCCTACACCCATACCAGCATTGCCTTACGGGATGCCCTGGCTGCAGTTGCCATCCCCTTTATTGAGGTCCACCTCTCGAACATTCATTCACGCGAATCGTTTCGTCGGCAATCGTATTTCTCGGACATCGCAACCGGGGTCATTGCGGGCCTTGGCGCTCAGGGCTACACCTTGGCGCTGGAAGCTGCATTAATGCGGCTAAACGAAACTGCCTAAACCCCACACAAGCATTGCACCACCAATGGAAACACGGGCGGCGCTCCTCTTCTTTATTTATCATCCCCTGAAAGGAACCCTTTTCTATGGACCTGAGAAAACTCAAGACCTTAATTGATCTTGTACAGAACTCCGGCATTTCCGAGCTTGAAATTAGCGAAGGCGAAGAAAAGATTCGCATCGCCAAACACTTGCCCACACAGCAAACCACCATGATCGGCCTGCCCATGGCCCATACCGCAGGATATGGCAACCCCATGCCCGGTGATCACGCCTCTGTCGCCGCGTCACCAGCGCCGACTTCTGCTGCCGCAGAACCGGTGGATACAGGCCATAAGCTCAAAGCGCCCATGGTAGGCACTTTTTATCGCGCCAGCGGCCCGGATGCGCCTTCGTTTGTTGAAGTGGGACAAGCAGTAAAAGCCGGACAAACGCTCTGCATTATCGAAGCCATGAAATTAATGAATGAAATCGAATCCGACGTCTCAGGCACTGTCACCGCCATCCTGGCCGAAAATGGCCAAGCCGTGGAATACGGTCAACCGTTGTTCGTGATCAGCTGACCGCCATGTTCGGTAAAGTTCTCATCGCCAATCGCGGGGAAATTGCCCTGCGTATCCTGCGTGCCTGTCGCGAACTGGGCGTACGCACCGTCGCTGTACATTCCGAAGCCGACACCGAGGCAAAGTATGTCAAGCTGGCTGACGAATCCGTCTGCATTGGCCCTGCGGCTTCTTCGCTTAGCTACCTGAACGTTCCGGCAATAATTTCTGCCGCCGAAGTCACTGACGCCGAAGCGATTCACCCCGGCTATGGCTTTCTGTCAGAAAACGCTGACTTTGCCGAGCGCGTAGAAAAGTCCGGCTTCGCCTTCATTGGCCCGCGCCCGGAAACCATACGCCTCATGGGCGATAAGGTCAGCGCAAAAATTACCATGAAAAAAGCCGGCGTACCCTGCGTTCCCGGTTCTGACGGCGCGCTTCCTGACGACCCGAAAGAGATCACCAAAATTGCGCGTGCCGTAGGCTACCCGGTGATTATCAAAGCGGCGGGTGGTGGTGGCGGACGGGGTATGCGTGTGGTTCACACCGAAGCAGCGCTACTCAACGCAGTCACGATGACGCGTAGCGAAGCCGGAGCTGCATTCAACAACTCCACGGTGTACATGGAAAAGTTCCTGGAAAACCCGCGCCACATAGAAATTCAGGTGCTGGCGGACTCCTATGACAATGCAATTTATCTGGGCGAGCGTGATTGCTCCATGCAACGCCGACACCAAAAAGTGATCGAAGAAGCACCAGCACCTGGTATCACCCGGAAGCTGATTGCCACACTGGGCGAGCGATGCGCCGAAGCCTGTCGGCATATCCATTATCGCGGTGCAGGCACTTTTGAGTTTCTTTACGAAAATGGCAAATTCTTTTTCATTGAAATGAATACGCGCGTTCAAGTAGAGCATCCAGTGACGGAACAAATCACCGGTATCGATATTGTTCAAGCACAATTACAAATTGCCGCAGGCGAAAAGCTGCGCTTTAAGCAAAGCGATGTTGAAATTCGTGGTCACGCTATCGAATGTCGCATTAACGCCGAAGATCCTTTCAAATTCACCCCCTCCCCCGGCCTGATCAATACGTGGCATCCACCCGGCGGGCCCGGCATCCGCGTTGATTCGCATGCCTATTCAGGCTATATCGTGCCACCCCACTATGACTCCATGATCGGCAAAGTCATCAGCACCGGCCATACCCGCGAACAGGCCATTGCGCGCATGAGCATCGCGCTCTCTGAAATGATGGTGAATGGCATCAAGACCAATATTCCGCTGCATCAGGAGCTCATGCTCGACGAACGCTTTCGGCAAGGCGGCACAAGCATTCATTATCTTGAAGAAAAACTCGCCAACAAAAGCGCCGCCATCAAGGAGCGATAGCCTGAATGTGGCTCAGCCTCTCGGTAAAAACTGACGCAATTCATGCGGATGCGCTGTCAGATGCACTAATGGGTGCAGGCGCAATTTCTGTCAGCGTAGAAGATGCGCTGGCGGGAACGGATCTCGAAACTCCGCAGTTTGGCGAACCGGATGGTCTGATTACCGCCCCTGCCACACCCTTGTGGACTGAAAACCGTGTCACTGCCTTGTTCGAGTCAGCAACTGATCTTGTCGGGCGCGTTACGCGTGCTGCCCTGGAAATCGGCATCACCGACTTGCCGGCTATCGACATTGCTGAAGTGGCAGAGCAAGACTGGGTAAGGTTAACGCAATCACAGTTTGAGCCCATTCACATTACCGACCGCTTGTGGATCGTACCCTCATGGCATACTGCTCCCGACACCGAAGCAATTAACTTGGTACTTGACCCCGGTTTGGCGTTTGGTACGGGCTCGCACCCCACCACGTTTCTGTGCTTGCAATGGCTGGCTGAACAAGTCAAAGACCAGGAGACCGTTCTCGACTACGGTTGCGGCTCAGGCATTCTCGCCATCGCTGCTGCAAAACTCGGCGCTGGACCAGTTCTGGGCGTGGATATTGATGATAACGCCCTGACTTCCGCCCGTGATAATGCATTAGTCAACGACGTGTCGCTAGAGTTGCGCCACTCGCGGACTCCTCTTAATGATCGCTTTGATCTCGTGGTCGCCAATATTCTCACCAATCCCCTGTGTGTTTTAGCACCACTGCTCGCAGGCTGCGTCGCACCAGGCGGCAAGCTCGCCTTATCCGGCGTCTTGGCGCCGCAGGCACAACAAGTCATCTCAGCTTATGCGCCCTTTATTGACCTCCACGTGGGCGCAACACATGAAGGCTGGGTGCGACTGGAGGGCCACGCATGCTGACTCAATGCCCTGCATGCGACACCACGTTCCGCATCACTGCTGAACAAATCAGGGCCAAAAGCGGCCGCGTGCGTTGCGGCCAGTGTCAGCATGCATTTAATGCACTAGACAGGCTTATCGATGTATTGCCAGACAGCACCCAGCCACCTGCCCCTGAAAAAACACTGGATCACCCTTCCCCACCCCAAAATTCATCAGATAAAACAGCAACGGATGCAGCCAGTTCATTCACCGAGGAGAACAACTGGACGGCCTCTACTGAAATCGAGGAGTTTCCAGCAGATATTCTCGATTTCGAAACAAGTGCTGAAGAAACCCGCAAAAACTTTTCCGATCATCCTTTCCACGCAGACATTCCGATGGAAGCTTCTGCGTTGACTGACTCGTTGTCCGACTCACCAGAATATACCGAAGAAGAAAAATCGCTGGAAATCTCGATAGTTGATCCGCCCGCGTATAGCCCGACAGAGCAAACAGACATCCTGCTGGATGACCCTTTTGCCGAACTGCCCAGCCCGGCCACAATCCGCCGGTGGCCTTGGGTTTTAGGCAGCGTACTATTGCTCATCGTACTAGGTGCGCAAGCTGTGCTTGCCTTGCGTACCCCGCTGGCAAAATCGCTTCCGGCAACGCAGCCCGCTATTGCCGCACTGTGCCGCATCGCACACTGCACAATCCGCCTCCCCTCCCAAGCGGACCTGCTCAGCATTGAAAGCTCCGATTTACATCCCGATCCGACTAAAGCAGGCCGTCTGGTGGTGTCAGCCACACTAAAAAATCGTGCAACATTCAGTCAGAAATTCCCACATCTTGAGCTGACCTTGACTGACATTGCCGACAAGGCAATTCTCCGCAAAGTATTACCTCCCACTGCCTATCTACCGCCGAACACAGCAATAACCAATGGCATGCCGCCTGATGCGGATATCGCCGTAAACCTTGTCATCGATATTGCTCCACTGACGGCAAATGGCTATCGACTGTATTTGTTTTATCCTTAAATTCATTTTCTCCGGACACAAAAAATAATGACTACTCTCATTTGCGGTTCGCTCGCCTACGACACCATCATGGTATTTGGCGACCGTTTCAAAAATCACATCCTGCCGGAGCAGATTCATATTCTCAATGTCGCCTTTCTCGTCCCCGACATGCGACGCGAGTTTGGCGGCTGCGCCGGCAATATTGCCTACAACTTGAAGCTGCTCGGCGGCACACCACTCATCATGGCGACGCTGGGCGAAGACAGCGCACCCTATCAGCATCGCTTAAAGCAACTCGACCTCAGCACCCAATACGTGTGCGAGATTGCTGGTAGTTTTACTGCGCAAGCTTTCATCACCACTGATCTCGATGACAATCAGATCACCGCTTTTCATCCCGGTGCGATGACACATTCGCACCAGAATAAAGTCAGCGATGCATCAGGCGTGCATCTCGGCATTGTCGCTCCCGACGGGCGTGACGGCATGCTGCAACATGCCCGCGAATTCCACGCTGCACACATTCCGTTTATTTTTGACCCCGGCCAGGGCTTGCCGATGTTTGACAAGGATGATTTGTTGAATTTTATGCAACTTGCCGACTACTGCACAGTCAATGACTATGAAGCGAAATTGCTGACGGAGCGGACTGGGCGAACGCTCATGCAATTAGCGGGTGACGTGAAGGCCTTGATCGTGACACTTGGCGCTCAAGGCTCGCAGATTTACACGGAGGGACGTTGTATCGATATTCCTGCTGCCACACCCGATGCCGTCATTGACCCGACCGGTTGCGGCGATGCTTACCGTGCCGGCCTGTTGCATGGAATCAACCAAGGTTGGCCATGGGAAAAAACCGGGCGACTGGCCTCTCTAATGGGTGCGATCAAAATTGCCCATCGTGGAGGTCAGAATCACAAACCGACCTATGAAGAGATTGCTGCGCGTTACCGAGCAGCCTTTTCAGAATCTCTTTAATATGCGCTTTGGCTGAATTTACTTACTCAACAAAACTTAAGGAAAGCACCATGAAAAATTATCGCTTGTTACTCGTTACAATCCCCGCCCTGATGCTGGCCGCTTGCGCCAGCCAATCAGGCTCCTCTTACTCGCGCGCGCAAACCCGCAGCGAACAAACCGTGCGCCTGGGGGTCGTTGAGTCCGTACGCAACGTGACCATTGAAGGCACACAGTCTGGTGTTGGCGCTGCTGCTGGTGCAGTAGTCGGCGGTCTTGGCGGCAGCAATGTCGGTGGCGGCAAAGGCTCTTCGGTCGGTGCCGTACTCGGTGCAGTCATCGGTGGTGTGGCGGGCAATGCGATTGAAGGCAGTACGACAAAAAAAGCGGGGCTTGAAATCACCGTCAAGCTCGACAACGGGCAACTGACCGCCATAACACAAGATGCCGATGAGCAATTTCGTCCCGGCGAACGCGTACGCATACTCTCAGGTGGCGGCGCAACGCGCGTTACACACTGAACGTCTGAAGATAACAGCAAAATAATGGCGTTGCCATAGCAGTAACGGATGGCAACGTCGTTGACACAATCTGCCGGAAATCTGCGTGCGCTATTCCGCTTAAGTCGCACCGCGCTGCATCTGGCAGGCGGCATGCTGACTGTCGCGCTGATCTATCCATTCATCACACAAGGCACCCGCCTGGCACTCAAGCAACGCTGGTCGCGGCAGCTTCTCACGATGCTTGGCGTGAGTCAAAAAGTCGGGGCTGGTGATACGCCGCGAAGCAAGTACCCTTGGGGTGCGACAAATAAAGCAATAGCAGCCCACCCGACCGGCCTGTTGGTCGCCAACCACATTTCATTTCTCGATATTTTTGTCATCAACGCCTGGGCACCAGCCGCTTTTGTGGCCAAGGACGATGTACGCAACTGGCCTTTGCTCGGCTGGCTCAGCCACCACACAGACACAATCTTCATGCAGCGCGGCTCACGCCGTGCAGCGCACGCTGCGCGCGACCATCTCGTCGGCCAGTTACGTGCGGGGCAACTCATCGCGGTGTTTCCTGAAGGCACTACCAGCGATGGTCACACCGTGCAGCCGTTTCACGGCGCGTTATTCCAAAGCGCGATTGACGCAGGAGTACCCGTGATGCCAGTCGCCTTGCGCTATATCGACGCGCAAACCCAGCAGTCCAGCCATGCCGCCGATTTTGTCGGTGACATGACACTAGTCAGTTGCCTGTGGTCAATTGCCGCCAGCACGGGACTTATCGCGCAGATCGAACCCTTGCCAGCGCTCGCCCCCGATAGCCTTGATCGTCGCCACCTTGCAGCACGAGCGCATCACGCTGTCACGCACCGACTGAAGCAAATGACATCAGAGCGGGAAACTGTAAAGCGGTCAATTCCGGCCTGAAGGCTTCACCTGCTGCGGACACGGCAGACAAAACACGCGCCGGTCGTCCAGCCGCACTGCTGTCAACGCGCCGCCCCACAGGCAGCCGGTGTCAATCGCCAGCAAGTCCGACTGTTCATGATAGCCCAGCGCCGACCAATGCCCGCAAACAATCAACTGACCGGCGCTCGCCCGCGCAGGCATTGCGAACCACGGCATGCATCCTGCCGGCCCTTCTGCCGGCGGAGATTTCGCGCCGCGAGCGCGCAACTCTATCGCCCCGTCAAGAGTCACGTAACGCATGCGCGTCATCGCATTCACTACCACGCGCAGCCTGTCCCAGCCGGTGAGATCATCCCGCCAGGCAGCCGGTTCCAAACCCCACATATGTGCCAGGAAATCGCGGTAGTCCGGCGCAGTCAGCGCAGCAGAAACTTCATCTGACAATGCTTTTGCTCGCACTACCGTCCACTCTGGCAATAGCCCGGCATGCACCATCGCCCAGGCGCCCTCCACATGAACCAGTGGTTGCGCACGCAACCAATCCAACAACTCATCACGATCCGGCGCAGCGAGTACCGCAGCGAGCGTATCTTCTTTATTCGTCCGCCCAAACCCTTCCGCCTGCATCACTAAATGCAGATCATGATTGCCCAGCACAACCGCCGCCGCCGCACCCAGCGACTTCACATAGCGCAGCACTTCCAGCGACTGCGGGCCGCGGTTAACGAGGTCGCCAACAAACCAGAGACGATCTCTGGTCGGGTCAAAATCAAGGGAGTCGATCAGTTGGCGCAGCGGATCAAAGCAGCCCTGGATATCGCCAATTGCGTAAGTGCCCATAAGTCTATTAACGCCGGGATAAAGCGGCAGGATATCGCAGAAAAATGACAGCTTATCTTAAACTGGAGCCGCTGCCCGCAAAGAGATTTCACCAGAAAGAATGCGTTCGAGGTGACCATCAACTTCCAGCAGCAGCGCGCCATCTTTATCTACACCACGACAAATGCCGTGTCGCGGGGGCGAAAAATCCGATAGCAGCACAACAGGTGAATCCTGAAAGGCGTGACGCGCCAGCCAATCCGTGCGCAATGCCGCGAAACCCGCGATCGCAAAATTTTCCAGCACGGTCAACAGCTCGTTCAGCAGTGTCGCCAGCAGTACATTGATCTCGATAGGCTTACCCAAAGCAGCAGCTGTCGCCCGCACATCAGCCGGCAATGCCGCAGGCAAACGCCGATTGATACCGATACCAATAACGGCTACATGAGGTGTGCCGGGTACGAGTTCTATCAGAATGCCGCCCAGCTTTTTACCCTGATACAGAATGTCATTAGGCCACTTGAGCGCCGTATCACCAACGCCGACTTTTTCGAGCGCACATGCTACTGCCACCCCCACGGCCAACGAAAGGCCAATCGGCACACTGCCCGGCGCAAACCGCCAGAGCAGAGAAAAGGTAAGGCTGTCAGCCGGTGCACCAATCCACACGCGGCCACGCCGCCCACGCCCAGCAGTTTGTAGCGTTGCG
Source organism: Rugosibacter sp. (assembly GCA_036569545.1). GTDB lineage: Bacteria > Pseudomonadota > Gammaproteobacteria > Burkholderiales > Rhodocyclaceae > Rugosibacter. The sequence goes on from DATCQI010000003.1 coordinate 52,864, forward strand.
GCCACCACGGTACCCGAGGCGGCACCCGCCTCGGCGCAACTCAGCAACACCGAATTGGTGGAATCGCATTGCGGCAGCAGGTCGACGTCAAAACGGCGCGACGCCGGGCCTAGTGCAGTGGTCAGACGCGTTGCATCAAGCGCTGAAGTCATTGCGAAAAAAGCCACTAAAAAACGAATGTGTCACGACTACCCCTTTACCGGCACATCGTCCAGGCCCAGCTCCTGAATCTTGCGCGTGATGGTGTTGCGACCCAGGCCGAGCAACTGGGCGGCCTCGATACGACGGCCATTGGTTGCCACTAGCGCACGGCGAATCAAGGTTGATTCGAATTGGCGCGTGAGCTGTTCGGCCACTTGTCCCGGCACACTAGCCAATAACTGGTCAGCCTCACGCGCCAAGGCAGACAACCAGTCGACGCTGGCGACACGGCGCGCGGGGTCTTTGGCGGCATCACGCCCCGCATCACGTAACTCCGCTGGCAAATCCGCCACATCAATGCTTTGCCCAGGTGCCATAACCGTCAGCCAATGACAAAGATTCTCCAGTTGTCGCACATTGCCGGGAAATTCGAGCCCTTGCAAATACTTTTGTGCAGCATCGGAAAGTCGTTTTGGCTCCCCGCCAAGCTCTTGTGCACTCTTTTGCAGAAAATGGCGCGCCAGAATCGGAATATCGTCACTGCGCTCGCGCAAAGGCGGCAGCCGCAAGCGAATCACATTCAAACGATGAAACAGGTCTTCGCGAAACAAGCCATCTCTCACACGCGCCTCTAAATCCTGATGTGTTGCTGCGATCACGCGTACATTCGCCTTCACAGGCTGATGACCACCAACGCGATAAAAACTGCCATCCGAGAGAACGCGCAATAATCGGGTTTGTAATTCAGCCGGCATATCGCCAATTTCATCCAGAAACAGGGTGCCATTCTCGGCTTGCTCAAACCGCCCGCGACGCTGTGTCGTAGCTCCCGTAAAAGCCCCCTTTTCGTGGCCGAAGAGTTCGGATTCCAGCAAGTCCTTTGGAATCGCTGCTGTATTGATAGCAATAAACGGTGCATTTTTGCGCGGACTATGGCGGTGAAGCGCTTGCGCCACGAGTTCTTTTCCCGTGCCTGATTCACCATTGATCAATACGGTCGCGAGTGACTGTGAAAGCCTGCCAATCGCGCGAAAGACTTCCTGCATGGCCGCGCCTTGCCCCAGAATTTCGGGCATGACCCCTGTGTCTTCGGTCGCTCCACCGTGCTGTACTGATTCGGCCAGCGCTCGCCGCACCAAGGCCACTGCCTGATCGACATCAAAAGGTTTGGGCAGATACTCGAAGGCGCCACCCTGAAATGCAGCTACAGCAGAATCAAGATCAGAATAGGCTGTCATGATGATGACCGGCAAATTGGGATAATGAATTTTTACCTGGCGCAGCAAATCCAGTCCATCTGTACCTGGCATGCGAATATCGGAAATCAAAGCGGCAGGTGGTTGCGCATCAGCCAGGGCACGCAGCGCTTCATCAGCTGCTGCAAAACTTTTAACTGGAATATTTTCGCGGCCGAGCGCCTTTTCCAGTACCCAGCGGATTGAGCGATCGTCATCAATAATCCAGACGGGGTTGGTCATGATATTTTTTCCTTGATATGGTCTTGTATCGTGGGCCGCAAAGATAACGGCAGCATCAGCGTGAAGCAGGTATGCCCAGGCCGAGATGTGACCTCAATCGTTCCACCGTGCTGCTGAACAAAGCTTTGAGCAATCGTCAGGCCTAACCCGCTACCATTCTCCCGGCCTGAAACCAGCGGATAAAAAATCCTGTCCTGCAACTGGGTTGGGATACCAGGGCCATTATCAATAACCCGCACTTCCAGCGCCAGTTGATAATGCTTTTTTGCCAAAATAACCTGGCGTGCGGCGCGCGTAGAAAAGATGATTTCGCCCTTATCATGCATCGCCTGTGCTGCATTACGCGCAATATTAAGTACCGCCTGGATCAACTGCTCACGATCTCCGGTGAGGTCAGGTAGCGAGGTATCGTAATCACGCTGGACATGCACGTCAGGATATTCGGCATGGATTAGTCGCCGCACACGCTCGAGAATCTCATGGACGTTCACCAGTGTGGGCTGCATCACACGGTGCGAAGACAACAAGCGCTGCATCAAATCCTGCAGCCGATCAACTTCTTCAATAATCACCTGCGTATATTCTTTTAGCTGATCATTGCCCAACTCACGCTCAAGCAATTGTGCTGAACCACGAATACCGCCCAATGGGTTTTTAATCTCATGCGCGAGATTCCTCACCAGCTCACGATTTGCCTGTTGCTGCTGGGCCAGCTGCTCTTCGCGCGTAGCTTTCAGTTGTTGATCAATCGGCCGTACCTCGAGCAGCAATTGCACACCATCCATCATGACAGGCGTCACCGTGCAATCAACATGCAAGGTTTCAGATGACAAGGTAATCGGAATGTTATGACTGGTGTAGCTCCACTGATTAGTCAGAGCGCTACTCAATGCAGCGACAAGCCCTGCAGGCTCACCCAAAAACTTTTTCAGGGGTTGGCCCACCAGTAATCGCGCACTCACGGCAAACAGATTTTCTGCCGATGGGTTGGCATAGCGAATCACCTGGTTTTCATCAACTAACACGACAGCTGAAGACAGCAAATCGAGACCGCCAACGGCAATGGGGAAAAGCAAATCCATCGTTTTTAAAAGAGTAATACAGTGTCGGCTTTTAGTTGCAAGAATTAATACTCAAGCAAAGGTGAGCAAGAAATGCACCAGACCGCTACTCCAGAAAAAATAAGTAGTAATCAAGCAGATTAGCGCAAGTTAGCAATTTCTTTTTGAAGCGCTTTGATATTACGTTCATGTAATGCAGCCATATCACGCTGCGCCTGGGCATTTGGTGAAACGCCTGTAGCAGCAACAAGTTTCTGCGCTTTAGCTAAATTCTCAAGCTCACTGTTCAACTCTTTTTCCAGAATAGTGCGTCGATCATCATCACGCGCGCGCTGCTCATTCCCCGAGACACGCGGGAAATCCCCTGGTGTAGGCGTAGCGGAGGCGCGGAGGCTACGGTCATGGCCGCCTCGTGAAGACGCAGAACTGGGTGGCTCACGTTGCTCAGAGAGCACTACACAAGTAGTCTTGCCGCCTTGTTGCCGTGTGTTCGTAAACAGAATCTTGCCAGAAGCATCTGTACATTTATAAAACGTGCCTGCATGCACTGCCAATGGGGCCAGAACTACAGACAGAACAGCGCCACCGAGAAAAAAATACAGCGGGCGGCTTAATAAAAAAGCCGGGGTAGTCTGGCTAAATAATCCGGCAACTGCGCGGGATAAATAGATTTTCTTCATAGGCTTAAGTGTATGCGATGTTTGGCGATAAAAAAAGGACGGGCATGCCCGTCCTTTTTTCTACACACCCAGCAAAGAACCCATCAAATCGAGTAGTACATGTCGAATTCGATTGGATGCGTGGTCATGCGGAAGCGTTGCACTTCTTCCATTTTCAAGGCAATGTAGGCATCGATCATCTCGTTGCTAAATACACCACCACGGGTCAGGAACTCGCGATCCTTATCCAGATATTCCAATGCCTGCTCAAGACTCGAGCAAACGGTCGGGATCTTTGCATCTTCTTCTGGTGGCAAGTCATACAGATTCTTGTCAGCCGGGTCACCCGGATGAATCTTGTTCTGCACGCCATCCAAACCCGCCATCATCAGCGCAGTAAAGCACAGGTAGGGATTTGCACCCGGATCAGGAAAGCGGGTTTCGATACGGCGGGCTTTATCAGACTGCACATAAGGAATACGGATCGAGGCAGAGCGGTTGCGCGAAGAATAAGCCAGTTTCACCGGGGCTTCGTAGCCCGGCACCAAACGCTTATAGGAATTAGTCAGCGGGTTGGTAATCGCGTTCAATGCACGAGCATGCTTGATGATGCCGCCGATGTAGTACAGCGCAAAGTCAGACAAACCAGCATAGCCGTTGCCTGCGAACAGGTTCTTGCCATCTTTCCAGATCGATTGATGCACGTGCATGCCAGAACCGTTATCGCCAACGATAGGCTTGGGCATGAAGGTTGCTGTCTTGCCATAGCTGTGCGCAACGTTATGCACGATGTATTTCAAAATCTGCGTTTGATCTGCACGCTTGACCAAGGTGTTGAATACCGTGCCGATTTCGCACTGGCCGGCAGTAGCCACCTCGTGATGATGAACTTCTACCGGCACGCCGCAGGCTTCCAGCGCGATACACATTTGCGCACGGATGTCGTTCAGGCTATCGACTGGCGGCACAGGGAAATAACCACCCTTCACAGCAGGACGATGGCCGGTGTTGCCACCTTCAAATTTCTCGGAGGTAGCCCAGGCAGCCTCTTCGGAAAATATCTTGCAGTAGGAGCCAGACATGTCCACTTTCCACTCAACCGAGTCGAAAATGAAAAATTCGGGTTCAGGACCAAAGTAGGCGGTATCGCCAATGCCGGAGGATTTCAGATAAGCCTCGCCACGCTTGGCGATGGAGCGCGGATCGCGATCGTAACCCTTGCCATCGGCGGGCTCAACCACGTCACAGGTCAGTACCAGCGTGGTTTCGTCCATAAAAGGGTCGATATAGGCCGAGCCGGCATCTGGCATCAAGATCATGTCAGAAGCCTGAATACCCTTCCAGCCCGCAACGGACGAACCATCAAACGCATGACCATCTTCAAACTTGTCCATGCCAAAGGCTGAAACAGGCACGCCGACGTGCTGCTCTTTGCCGCGCGTATCGGTGAAACGAAAATCGACAAAACGAACTTCTTTTTCTTCAACTAGCTTAAGTACGTCCTTGGGGCTCATGACTTGCTCTCCTAAAAATGACACAAAAAAATTACAAAAAAATTAAAACCATGCGTACGGGTATAGGCCCTAGAGCAGTAATTATGCCAACCCCGAAAATACTGGAATGAATTGTGCCATAAGTCCGCACCAAGACTCCAGCGAAAATCCTGCCTATCGCCGCACACTATTTGTGCATGATGCACACCATAACGAACCATTATGGTGCAACTCGTTGATTGACTCGTACTTTGGAAAACAACGGATCTTCTGGTAATGCGTTTGCCAATCGACGCTTTATGTCATCCAGTTCTACGCCTGCATCGCTCAAATAACTGGCTGAGAGTACAACTTCGGCTTCAGCCCGGTTCCCCAGATAATGTAATACGGTTCGATTAAAGTGGGGTGGCTCGCATCCGAGCAAATCACGTAGATGCGCCAACAGCATCGGCCGCGCGGGAAGCTTCAGTGAAGCATTGCCGGACATATCATTCTCCGCATCGACATGCACTAGCACATCCAGTACTTCGGCATGCTTTTCAAGCACTCTGTTACGGGCTGTCTCAGCAATCCAGTGGCCTTCTGACACACTGATATGCGGATCAACCTGCACGTGGGCATCCACCAGCACTTGGTGTGCCATGTGTCGCGTGCGCAATTCGTGTAAACCAAGCACGCCGGGGGTGGACACAACCGTTTGCCGAATGGCGGCGACCTCTTCGGCTGATAGCCCCGTATCAATAAGCTCGCTTAAGGCTTCCCATGCAAAACGAAATCCGGCGCGCACAATCATGGCACCAACAACAATCGCTGCTGCGCCATCCGCAAAATTAAAGCCCAGCAATGCGCCCCCAATACCGGCTGCCACCACTAACGAAGAAAGCGCATCGGCGCGTGCATGCCAGGCATTGGCGACCAGCATGGGTGAACGTAAGCGCTCGGCTGTACCCAACATATAGCGGAAAAGACCTTCTTTGGCCACCAGCGTAAACAGCGCCGCCCACATGGCCGCCACGCCCACTGGAGGCAAGTGGCCCAAATTCGACAAGCGCCCGGCCGCTGAAATCAGAATACCGACACCCGTACCCACCAATAGCAATCCCAGCACTAAAGAAGCTGCGGTTTCATAACGGCCATGGCCATAAGGGTGCGCATCATCAGCGGCTTCTGCACCTTTGCGATTCGCATACAGAACAAATCCATCTGAAATAATGTCTGCAAATGTATGCATTGCATCCGCCATTAAACTTTGCGAATGGGCGAAAAATCCGACAATCATCTGCATCACAGTGAGCACTAAATTCACGCCGACACTTACCCAGGTAATGCGCTGTCCCTCAGCAAAACGCTGGCTGGCGTCTGGGGCGTGGCGGTGCAAGGGGTCGTGGGTTCCGCGTAACATGGTCGAAAGTGTATGAAGGCTGCCTGTGGAAGGTGTGTGAAAAGTGTGATGAGTGGAAAGCTATACTATTAATATCTCTATTCTAACTGGGGCTTCTTATCATGGGACGTCTGAATGAAATTCTCACTTTAGCGCAGGCACGGGCCGCTGATCTTCAGTTGCCCTACGCCGGGGCGCTAACACCGCAGGAGGCAAACGAAGTTCGCCAACTTGCGCCCAATGCGGCCATTGTTGATGTGCGCACCCGTGCTGAACGCGATTGGGTGGGGCGTGTGCCGGATGCCATCGAAATCGAATGGTTAACCTATCCTGACATGCAACCCAACCCACATTTTATGCAAACGCTAAAACACGCCGTCACGGCTGAGTCTTTGCTGTTATTTTTGTGCCGTTCGGGCGCACGTTCCAGCGCGGCGGCCAAAGCGGCTTCTGCCGCAGGCTATCCCTCTTGCTACAACATACTCGAAGGTTTTGAAGGCGATAAAGACGCCAACGGCCAGCGCAACCAAACCGACGGTTGGCGCCACGCGGGCTTGCCCTGGATTCAAAGCTGAGTTCATTGCCATGCAAACTGCCACCATACAATTTGATCACTTCAACGCACTGGCCGATAAAGAAGCGGGCGAGCGTATCCGCTCTGCCAAGGCCACGCTCGGCAAAAAAGCCGTGCTGCTGTGCCACCATTATCAGCGCGCCGATGTGTATGAACACGCTGACCTTACAGGCGACTCGCTCAAGCTCTCGCGCCTGGCGGGAGACGCCGAAGCAGAAAATATTATTTTTTGCGGCGTGCACTTCATGGCTGAAGTCGCCGATATTCTCTCGCGGCCGGAACAGATTTCGATTCTGCCTGACCTTGCCGCAGGCTGCTCCATGGCTGACATGGCAAGCCTGGCCAAGGTAGAACGCTGCTGGCGCGAGCTGTCAGCCTTGATGAATCCTGACGAAAAAATAACGCCGGTTACCTACATCAATTCTGCCGCCGATCTCAAGGCTTTTTGCGGCACGCATGGCGGCATTGTGTGCACCTCGTCCAATGCGCCCAGGATTCTTGAATGGTCGTTCAACCAGCGCGAAAAAGTGCTGTTCTTTCCCGATCAGCATCTGGGCCGCTGGAGCGGCTACAAGATGAACATTCCACTGGATGAAATGGTGATCTGGAATCCTGACCTTGAACAAGGCGGCCTCACGCGTGAGCAAATCAGCAAGGCGAAAATCATCCTCTGGCACGGCTTCTGTTCCGTACATCAAATGTTCCAGCCGCGCGACATCATCAAGTTTCGCAACCAGTACCCAGATGGCATTGTCATCTCGCATCCCGAATGCGGCTTTGAAGTATGCAAGCAGTCCGACCATATTGGCAGCACGGAATACATTCTCAAGACCGTCAAGGCCGGGCCGCCCAATACGCGCTGGCTGGTTGGCACCGAGCTGAATCTGGTCGAGCGCCTGGCGCGCGAAGTCAAAAGTGAGGGCAAGATCGTGCAGTTCATGGCCAGCACCGTGTGCATGTGTTCCACCATGCAGCGCATTGACCCGCAGCATCTGGCCTGGAC
>DATCQI010000004.1:0-5837 GCA_036569545.1 Rugosibacter sp.
TCTCCACATATCTGCCCACCTTCTTCAATCAGAATCTTTCCATAACGGATCTTGCCGCTAACGCGACCTGTCGCATGAATGATCAACTGGCTTCGGGCAGTGAGTTCGCCCTCAAAGATACCGTGTATTTCTGCGGTATCGATACTCACGGTGCCACAGAATGTTCCCTGCTCGGCAATACGAATGATATGGCTATCCATGGTCGCTTCGACTCTTCCCTCCACAACCAGCGTGTCGCAATCAAGAATTTCTGCGCCCTTGAGCTTGACATCGGGGCCCACGAGCAGACGGTTTCCGACACCTGTCTCAGCCTTCGGTTGCAAGGCAGGGGTAGATACAGTAGTGGGACCCGTGTCCGCAGTGTCCACTATTGGCAGATTCTGAGCTGCAACTGGTTTCGGCGCCGGGGCGGGCATGGGGATCGATGGGCGGCCGAACAAGCCACGTGAATTGTTCGATCCATCGGGCTTACCAGTGAAATCTGGAGTTTTAAGCATGGTATTTCCTTTTCGAGAAGAGTTACAGGACAGCCGGATAATCATCCGGCCCTTGTACTACCAACGTGCCATACGCACGCACTTTCCTTATGCTTTGCAGCAAAGGAGCAGTCCGTCGCACAACCATATCTCTTCACCATCGCATGACCTTCGCCCTCCCTGTACGGGAAACCAAGCGGGCATATCAGTAATGCCGGAACAACAGCATCGGATATGCCCGCTTCGGTTACGACAATGACATTATTCGGTATTGAAACTAGCGGCCAAGCCCCAGGCCACCTCCAACACCGGCTGCGCCACCGATGCCTAGCCCCATGCCGCCACCCACACTACCGCCTTGCATCCGTCCGGTCCTGACATCAGCATCAATCTGAGTACGGCTGTTAACGCCGACACCCTCGCCATTAGCACTCTTGCGTCCCGTCACGGCCGAGGCCCGGGTAGACACTTGCGCATCGGGTGCTAAATGACCGCTGGGGCTAACGTTAAGGTTTTGGCCAATCTGGCCCCAGCCCATGCCTTGACTGCGAAGTTGCAGCACTCCGGCTGTACCCGCTGTGCCAGCCATTTGCGCACTCTTTCCTGCACCGGACACATTGGCCTCCCCCACCAACACCATTCGCAATTGCTCCGGTGTCGGATGGGTAATACCTTGAGCCGCGAATTTGTCTCGAGTCAAAGACAACGCACGGCTAACCTCGCCATATCCCATCGGTTGGGTTGGCGGTGAAAAAACAAGACGACCGGATGCACCGGATTGTGCACTCACTGCCAACGATACAGGCGTGCTGCTGCGTAATCCCTTAACCAGGCTCAATGCATTCTCGCGAGATCCGGCAAGCGTCTCAAACTCGGTCGCCAGACGATTGGCGGCAACTAGTTCCGCAGCGCTCTCATGCCCAGAAACCGCACCAGCGACCGCAGCCTTCGAGTTTGCTGCCATTTCACCGGATGCGGTGGAAGTTGCCCCAGAGGCTGTTCCAGAGGCTGTTGCGCCTGCCGCTATCGCCACGGACGTAGCAAAGTAAATAGTACTCAAGGCTAACAGTTGTTTTACGTATTGCTTTTTCATGCCACATCTCCTTCTCTAGTGATTACCGAGAATCCTCTCGGCGGGGAAAAAATTCATCATTCTCGAATACCTTACGATTGATGCACAACCACACCATCAACGATTTTCACGCGATCGCTCGTTGCCTGCGTAGGCGCCACCTGCGGCAACTGCGCCCACACCAATCCCTTGGCCATTCATTTCGACCAATTTCACCGACTCCACACCGCCGCAGTAGCGGCAAACTAAAGATTGGCTATGGCTAGCGGACCCCATACCAGACTTCGGCAGTGCTTCCTCTGTGTTTGCCGCAGTGGATAGCGCACCGGCTGCAGAATGAGCCAGCGGGATAGTTGCGCTTAGCGTCGCGATACCCAGCAAACTAAATACGGTCACGGCAACTGCTGCAATCACCATCAAGGGATAAAGCAATTTAGGACGAACTTGCATTTTGTTGTTCGTTCCTTTCTTTTCTGGTTACGGGAACCATCACATTCACATGAGGCATAGAGTCTCTTCCCGACGTGCAGAAACTGAGTCGCAAACAATCTACTGCAGCCAATTGATTAAGCCTCGACGAAGTCTTAATGCTTCTGATGGGGACGCTCATTGGCAACGCATTTTCGTTTTAGTTCCTTGCTGGCAAAGAGGCTCGTGCGCAGGAAAGTTCTTTTTTTAATTTGCTGCCTGTTCATGTCCTTGTCCTTAGGTCGATTAAGCACGTTTATTCAGTACTCAATCACCTATAGCAACCACTGTGCCATATTATTTTTATAATAAATTTCAACAAGTTATGATGTTCTGATCACTTCCACGTCATGGCAATCTGTCGCCATCAGGCGACAGATTGCTGCACAGGTTTTGCAACCCCCTGAAACCTAATGATTTTTGTTGTCGCACTGAAGCGACGATTATTTGAACAACGAGGGGTCCAGAGAATGGCGCTGCAGGAGCTTGTAGAAATCCGTGCGATTTCGCTGCGCTAAAGTAGCGGCACTAGCAACATTGCCTCCTGTCATTTTAAGCAGCCGGATCAAGTAATCAGCTTCGAAGCGACGCCGTGCTTCATCGAAGGGAATAATGTCTTCCAGTTCCCGGATGGCATTTTGTACCAGCGCAAGCGGGACGATGGTTCCGGTGGACAAGGCAACGGCTTGTTCTACTACATTGAGCAGTTGACGCACGTTACCAGGCCAACTAGCACGCACCAAAAGCTCCATTGCCTCTGGGGCAAATCCATTAACTTCCTTTTGGTAGATTCCTGAAAGCTTGTGCAGAAAATATCTGGCGAGCAGAGGGATATCGTCGCGCCGCTCGGCCAGCGAGGGAATCGCTAGCGCCACCACCTTGAGGCGATAAAACAAATCACTACGAAAACGCCCTTCCGCCATTTCCACTTCCAGATCGCGGTGCGTAGCACTAATCACTCGAATATCCACCCGATGCGATTTAGCTTCACCTAACGGCCTCACCTCGCGCTGCTCTAGCATGCGCAGCAATTTCACTTGTAATGGCAAAGGCATATCACCAATTTCATCCAGGAAAAGCGTGCCGCCATGTGCCTCCCTGACTAATCCTGCATAGTCTTTATTTGCCCCGGTAAATGCGCCGCGTACGTAGCCAAAAAGCTCGGATTCAAGAAGATTTTCCGGGATTGCGCCACAATTCACGGCTACAAATTCAGCCTGGGAACGTGTGCTGGCAAGATGAATTGCTTTGGCCAGCAGTTCTTTCCCCGTGCCCGATTCGCCATACAGCATGACGCTGGCGTCACTAGCCGCAACCAGGCTGGCTTGCGCCAAAAGGCCTTCCATGACCGGGCTTTGAGTAACAATATCCGCCCGCCATGCTTGTTCGCCAATTGCGTCACTGGGGCTGTTGACAGAAAACCGCAATGACCGCTCTATCTGACCTAGCAGATCTTTGACATCATAGGGTTTGGTCAGATAACCGAACACACCACGATTCGTTGCCGCAATCGCATCCGGAATGGTGCCATGTGCCGTGAGTATGATGACCGGCAATGCCGGATGCGTCGCGCTGATCGCCTCAAACAATGCTGAACCATCCATACCTGGCATGCGCAAATCGGTAATCACCAGATGCGGCCGTTCAATCGCAATCATGGCCAGCGCGTGCTCTGCCTTGTCGGTCGTAATGACCTCATAGCCTGCCGCTTCGAGCCGAATAGTCAACAACCGAAGTAAATCCGGGTCGTCATCCACCAATAAAATCTGTGGCCGGGTTTGCAGCCGTGTCTGCGAACTAATTTGTGCATTTGGCGCGCTCATGGTTTTCCTTTAATCACATTCTCACGCTGCATCATTTTTTTCTCGATATCCTTTAACGCTTCAAGCTTGCTATCAAGATCATCGGCACGGCGGGTTTGGATTTGCAATGCATCCTCTAGTCTTTGACGTTCAGCCAAGTCGGCGCTCAACATGGCCGCCAAGGCATGTAACGCATGTTCACTATGTCCCGTCTCTTTGACCAAGGGTTCGAGCAGTTGTTGTGCATGGCGAATGTCTCCGCCAGGCACAGACAAGGCAACGGCATATTGAAGTTGATAGAAAGTCGATTTATCTTTCGCGTAACTCTTGCGCGCACGCTCCGTTTCCTTGACAAGCTCAGGCACCGATAGCAAACGCAGTTGATCAAAATATGTAAGTAATGCATGCACACTACCTGATGCATTCCAATACACCGGGCTGGGTGTCGCAACAACTTCTGCCGGTTTGATTGCTGCGCAACCTGAGAGCAGGGCTAATGCTAAAACCAAAAAAAAATAGTTAACAATTGTTTTCATATAGGATCACGAATTTAAAGGAAGTCGCACCGTGAAGTGGCCTTTTCCTCGACCAACGATAATCTCGCCCCCCAGGGTGAGTACATGTTCTTTGGCAATGGACAACCCCAGCCCCGAGCCTTTGACAATGCCAGAAGCTATGGCCTCGCCACGGTAAAACGGATCAAACAAATTGTCCATATCCTCATCTGCTACGCCTGGCCCCTCATCAATCACGGATAGCAAAGCGTAACCACTAATTTTTTTTACGGACACGGTAATCGTGCCGTTGGCAGGTGAGTACTTGATGGCATTAGACAGCAGATTATCAAACACAATACGCAACCGCTCTGGATCCGTACGCAAAACAAAATCATCAACCTGCCTATCTAATTTGATATGCCGTGAGGCCATCGCCAAGTGTTGCTTATCGATCACTTTCATAATGATTTCATCGGGTTTTACAGATTGCAATTTAAGCGGGGCTTGCTGAAACTCTGACTCACCATGACGCAACAGATCTTCAATCAAGCGTTGCAAGTCAAGACTATGCTGACGCAGAATGCGGACAATTTCGCGCTGTTTTTCTGTCAAGGGCCCTGCAATTTCCTCCGATAGTAAATCCGACCCTTCGCGCAATGCCGTTAACGGTGTTTTTAGCTCATGCGAAATCTGGCGCAAAAAACGGCTTTTTTGTTCCCCTAGCTGAACCAAGCGCAACCGTAACCAATCTAGTCGTTCACCCAGTTGTTTTAAGTCATCAGGGCCATTCACTTCGATTCTTGCATCAAGGCGACGTTCGCCCAGATCACGAATACCCTGCTCAAGCTGGGCAATCGGCTTGGCCAGAAGGTAGGTAAACCCGGCGACGATAAATATTGACAAAGGAAGCAACAAAAAAAACTGCCTTTTAACCTGCGTCTCGGTTTGCTCCGCCAACACTCGCAAAGACTCCGCTTCTTTATCAACCACCTCGCTAGAACGCGTCATTAGTTGCCGCGTTATATCAGCGATCTCTGCATAACGAATGGCGACTTCAAGTGCTGCTGTTGCATGAATACCAACTTTTATCAAATGGGCACTCAGTTGCTGCTCTTCTTGCTGCATATCGTTTAATTCCCGCCGCATGGATGGCTCAAGTGGCAGCTCACCGAGCTGTGCACTGACATTAACAAATCGATGATGCAAGGTAAGGTAGCTCTCCCATAAAGTGGGATCTTTCAAGATGACACTTTGTTGCGCTACGCGTTCCAACGAATTGGCTGTCTCGCTTAATTCCCGAGCTGCATGTGTCACCCGGGCAGCGTCATAAACTGCACGCTGACTTTGTGTTGATAGTCGCTGTATTGCGACGGTATTAATTAGCAAACCAATAATTAATGGCAAAACTGCCAGCAAAAAGCCGGCTGATAACAGCTTGAAAAACGATTTCGGATAATGAATAGTCATGAGAGGATGTATCGCAAAACTTGTGCCTGATAACAGAAAGGTCGGGATATAGCCC
>DATCQI010000005.1:0-2513 GCA_036569545.1 Rugosibacter sp.
CCAAAGCAGAAAAAGAGGCCAAAAAAGCCAAGCAGGAAGCTGAAAAAGCAGCTAAAAAAGCTGAGAAGGATGCTAAAAAATCTGAAAATACCGCAACAAAGAAATAACCGTTCTATCGTGTTAAGGCCAATAAAAAACCCTGCTTCGGCGGGGGTTTTTATTGGATAAAAGCGTGATTACATCTGCTGATAAATTGGCCCCTCGCCACCCTGTGGGGCAACCCAATTGATGTTTTGTGTCGGGTCCTTGATGTCGCAGGTTTTGCAATGCACGCAGTTTTGTGCATTGATCTGCAGCTGCGGATTGGCTCCACTGGCATCGCGCACGATCTCATACACACCTGCCGGGCAATAACGCTGCTCGGGCGCGTCGTAGAGTGCCAAATTGATATTAATCGGCACATCGGCATTCTTCAATTGCAAATGGCAAGGCTGGTCTTCTTCGTGATTCGTGTTGGAGAGAAAAACCGACGAGAGTCGGTCGAACGTCAGCACGCCATCAGGCTTGGGGTAATCAATGGGCGTGCAGTCAGCAGCCAGTTTGAGTTTGGTGTGATCGCTCGTGTTGTGCAGCGTCCACGGGGCTTTGCCGCGCAACAACACCTGATCGATGCCGAACATCAGCGAGCCGGTGATGAGACCCTTGGCCATCCACGGCTTGAAGTTGCGTGCCGTGTGCAGCTCGTCATGCAACCATGAAGCGCGCAGGGCTTTGGGATAGGCAGTGAGTTCATCGTGCGCGCGGTGGGCAGCGAGCGCGGCCGCAGCGGCTTCGGCGGCCAGCATGCCGCTTTTGATTGCAGCATGGCTGCCCTTGATGCGGGAAGCCACCAGGAGACCCGCATCGTCGCCAATCAGCGCGCCGCCCGCGAAGTCCAGCCGTGGCAGGGATTGCAAGCCGCCTGCTGCCAGCGCACGTGCGCCATAGGCGATGCGCTTGCCACCGGTTAACATGGCAGCAATATGCGGGTGGGTTTTCATGCGCTGCATTTCCTCGAACGGTGCGAGGAAAGGATTGCTGTAACCCAAGCCAACCACCAAGCCAATGGCGATTTGGTTATCTGCCAAGTGATAGATAAAACCGCCGCCATAGGTGTCCCGACTCAATGGCCAGCCAGCGGTGTGCATGACCAGGCCCTTTTCGTGCTGGCTGGCGGGCACTTCCCATAATTCCTTGACGCCCAATGCATAAGTCTGCGGGTCGGATTTTTTGCGCAAATTGAAGCGGGCTTCAATTTCCTTGCCCAAATGCCCGCGACAACCTTCGGCGAACAGCGTGTATTTGGCAAGCAGTTCCATGCCCGGCTGGTAGGCGGGGCCATGTTCTCCAGTGTGCTTGACGCCCATATCGCCCGTCGCTACACCACGCACGGCACCACGTTCGTCGTACAACACTTCAGCTCCGGCAAAGCCGGGGAAGAGATCAACGCCCAAGGCTTCCGCCTGCGCGGCCAGCCAACGACACACCATCCCCAGGCTAATGATGTAGTTGCCGTGATTCTGAAAGCACGCGGGGAGCAGAAAATTCGGCACATCAACGCTGCCCTTGGCCGTGAGAAACGTAAATCGATCACGGCTGACGGGTGTATCCAGCGGCGCATCTTTTTCTTGCCAGTCGGGTATCAGTTCATTGAGCGCGCGAGGATCCATCACGGCGCCCGAGAGAATGTGCGCGCCGATTTCAGCGCCTTTCTCAATCAGGCACACGCTGATTTGCGGGTTAATCTGTTTCAGTCGTATTGCTGCCGACAGCCCTGCGGGACCGCCTCCTACGATCAATACGTCAAATTCCATCGCTTCGCGCTGCATGTGATTCCTTTCAATACGGGGCAAACTCAATCTGCCGATTATAATCGGCCCTTCGTTTAACCCGCTGAATACGTGCCATGAATTCTGTTGCAATGCTTGAACATAAGCTGGTCTATCGCCTTGAAATTCCGATGCGCTGGGGCGATCAGGACACGATGAATCACATCAATAACACGTTGTATTTCCGTTACATGGAACAGGCGCGGGTCGAGTGGCTGGATTCTGTTTGTCCTGAAGAGCGGCGCGAAAAAAATCAGGGGGCTGTGCTAGTCAATGCAAGCTGCACTTTTTTGATTCCGCTGACTTACCCTGGGAAAGTGTCATGCGATATTTTTGTCGCGCAGCCAGGGCGTAGCAGTTTGCAGACTTTTTATGAATTGCGGCGGGTAGATGATCATCGCCTGTATGCTGAAGGTGCAGCCAAGCTGGTTTGGGTAAATAAGCTCAGCGGCAAGTCGATTCCGCTACCGGATGCCCTTCGACTAGCCTTTGCTGATGCAGAGAACACGTAACAAATCGCAGCTATGCTGACATTATTTAATGTAATGGGTATTTTGATCCATTAATATCGCAAGGGATGTTTATGAATAAGATTTTCCCGTCTGCCACTGCAGCGCTCGAAGATGTCGTCAAGGACAACCAGCTATTGGCTGTTGGTGGCTTTGGTCTGTGCGGTATTCCCGAAGCGCTGATTGATGCCTTGCT
>DATCQI010000006.1:0-18984 GCA_036569545.1 Rugosibacter sp.
ATCGACCAGTATCAAGTTTTTCAGATACATCGTGCCGTGTGGTGTACCCAGCGCCCGCATCGCCACCGATTTGGCAAAGCCGGAGAAACGATTTTTCACCGAGATAATGCCGGTCAAGCCATGCTGATACAGGGCATTAACGGCGGCAACTTCAGGGAAGTCTTTTTTCAGCTGCGCATAAATAGGTGCGGATGTATTCAAGCCGATAAGCGTGTCGTGTTCCGTCCAGCCTTTGCCAATATAGATGTTCTCAAAGATGGGATTATTTCTGTGGCTTACGCCGGTGACACGGAACAGGGGCACTTTGCGTACACCACTATAGCTGCCGGGGAACTCGCCAAACGGGCCTTCCACTTCGCGCTGATTGAGTTGCAACTCGCCCTCAATCACCATCTCGGTGTCCGCCAGAATATCCGTGCCATTCACTGCCGTGGTCAAGCGCAAAGGCGCACCCATCATTTGCGAAGCGTAGGCAAATTCGGATTCATCGTAACCCACAGGTGTGGCTGCAAACATGGGCATGGCCGGGTGATTGCCGATCATGACGGAGACTTTGAGCGGCTTGCCGTGTTGCTCGGCCATCAGCATTTGACGGCCCATGTCATGCGCCGGAATTGACAACAAAGTGAAAGTATCCGGCCCCATCACCTGGATGCGGTAAATACCCACATTCTGCTTGCCAAAATTATCCGGCTCTAACGGATCGCGACTCACCACACAGGCTTTGGCAATATAAAAACCACCATCGTTGGCATTGATGCGATACAGAGGCAGAAGGTCGTAAAGATTGATATTTTTATCAATGCGGTTTTCATTCACCGGCGCTTTTTCTGGTGCTATGCGCTCAAGCAAAGGCTTATCCGAACCCCAGCGGCGAATGATTTCAAAAAACAGTTCTCGCACTGACGTTGTTTTCGGCAAACCAAGCAGCAACGCCAAGTTTCCAAAACTGCCATGCACATTGATTGCAATACGCTTGCCAGGGTAACCTCTGATTTTGTCGAAGATCACCGCTGGCCCCGTCGACACATTATTTCCTGCGGCGACTGAAATATTGCGGATATCAGGCTCTGGCATCACCGGGTCGGGCCAGGACACACACTGATCGTGCTCGCCTAAATAGGCAAGAAAGTCGCGCAGCGAACCTACGCGCGCGGCGACTGCTCTGGCCTCGGCTGATAGCGATACGACTTTTTCAGTGGCCATGAGCGGCTCCTGGTGCCTGAATGGTTATCCACTTCCACTCGGTGCAGTGGTCAATATCCGTTTGTGCGCCTTCACGCCCCATGCCGGAGTCACCCACACCGCCAAACGGCACATGCGGTTCGTCATGCAGGGTGGGGGCATTGATGTGCACCATGCCCGCGTGAATACTTTGCGATAAACGCATGGCTTCGGCAAGGTTTTGTGTAAAGACAGCGGCTGACAAACCATAGGCGGTATCGTTGGCAATCGCTAACGCCGCATCAGCAGAGCCGACTTTATAGATCGCCGTGACGGGGCCAAAGGTTTCTTCCTGATAGCACGCCATGCTTTCATTCACGTGGGTAAGTATCGTCGGCAGACAGCGATTGCCTTCCCAGTTGCCCCCCGTTTCCAGCGTTGCGCCATGGGCAACCGCATCCGCGATGTGGTGCCGAATACGGTCACGCTGACGCTGCGAGATGATGGGGCCCAGCATGGTTTTCGGGCTGCGCAAATCGCCATAACCGACACCCGCGGCAGCAGCTTTATAGCGCTTCAGGAACTCATCATAAATCGGCGCTTCGACCAAAATGCGGCTGGATGCCATGCACGCCTGGCCTTGGAACAGAAACATGCCAAACACGGCGGCATGAACGGGAGCATCCAGATCGGCATCCTTCAAGATAATCAGCGGGTTTTTCCCGCCGAGCTCCAGCAAGGCACGCTTCATGTGCTCGCCGCACAGCATGGATAAATGGCGACCCACGCGCGTTGAGCCCGTGAAGTTAACGCCTTTGATGCGCCGGTGCGTGACCAAGCTATCGCCAATTTCATGGCCAAAGCCGGTGATCACATTAAACACCCCGGCAGGAAAACCTGCATCGCGAAATAGCTCGGCAACCAGGATAGCTAGCGCTGGTGCTTCTTCGGACGCCAGCAACACAACAGTATTGCCCGTTGCCAGCGGCCCGGTGCATTGCTTCATCGCTTTAATCAGCGGCACATTGAATGGGGTGATGCAGGCAAACACGCCCAAGGGTTCCCTCACGCTCATGCTAAAGCGGCCCGGTACATCCGAAGGCAGGGTTTGTCCCGTAATACGGCGCGGAATACCTGCCGCAGTGCGCAAATGGGTAATGGCGTATTTGATTTCAAAATTCGCTTTCAACAACGGCGAACCAATTTCATCAATCAGCACATCGGCAAACACATCCTTGCGTTGCTCTAGCAAATCAGCCGCTTTGCTCAGCCAGATTTCGCGCTGACCCGGCGTTGTGGTGCGATAGATGGCAAAAGCCGCATGCGCTGCTTCGGCTGCCAGATGCACGTCATCTGCCGATGCTTTAGCGACTTCAGCATAAGGGCTATCGTCTATCGGGTTATGATCAATGAAAACCGCATTATCTTTCGCGGAGCGAAACTCTCCGCCTATCCACAGATTAAGTTTTTTAAGTGCCATGAAAGTTCCTCGTTATTTTGCTGGCGTGGCTGGGTGCGGACCTGCTGACAGATACTCGGCGAGCACTTTGAGCTCTGCGTCATTGAGTTCCCCTGCGCGGAAACCCGGCATCAAGCCACGGCCGTTCCGCACAAAGAAGCGCACAAAATCCGGCGTTAAATTGTCACGATCTTCTAGCGCACCCTTGCCTTTGCCATACAGATAAGTCAGTGCTGCCGTGCCTGGATGCTCCATGCCACGACCATGGCACATGATGCAATTCTTGACAAAAAGCGCTACACCTTTTTCCAGCACCTCAGGGCTAAGTGTCACTTTGGCAGGCGCCGCATCTGCCGCCTCACCAGCGCCGACCATTCCCAGCGCCAGCGTTGCAGACACCACGACGGATGCCAGCACACGCCGCCCGACAAAGCGCCCGTTCATCAACCGTACCTTCATCATGCCCTCCCCTTGCGCATGGATTTGGGCCAAATGCCCATTTTCCCCGGCGACAGAATGCCGGAGGGATCAACCGCATCCTTGACCTTTTCATGCATTCTCAATAACGCAGAATTATTCCAGTTATAGGTGCCTGCAATCCGATCCATGAAATCCACGTGCGTTCGATACTCACCATAACCCGCAGCAGCGGCAGCATCTACCAACTCGCCAAACAGCTTGTTGGCACGCGCCTTTTCTTTCGGATCATTGCGATCAAACGTGAGACAGAAGATATGGTGCATGTCGCGCCAGCCCACGGCAAACTCGCCGCAATAGTCAAAGCCGGCTTTATTGCAGCGGTCACGAATCAACTCATACTGCTTGGTGGCATCTGAACCTGTCACAGGAGAGATAGGCGAAAAGTCAATATGCGCACCATTGGGAATCCAGTTCATCACATTGTATTCGGTCATGTTTGGAATACCCGCACCCAGCTTTTTCCGGTACTGCCAAGCAATGTCATCTTTTGCGCGATCTTCATCAAAATAAAACCTGGCACCCGGGATGCTTGCGAAGGCATCGCGAATCACTTCCCACGTGTTATCCATCATGGGTGGCGGGCCGTACAACGCACCATAGAAATTCCACGCACCAATTTTCAGGTCGCTGCGCATTTTCTTGCGCACGCTATCGGGAATAGGACCCTTGCCGGTGTAGTAGTCACGACGTGTTACCTGAACAGCAGCTTCCCACAACATTTCAACCGTCATCGCCACCGCAGGAATCAGCATATTCACCTTGAGCGGGCGCAGGACCTCGGTAATCGCATGTAGATCACTTTCTTTTTCGAAGGTGATCATGTACGGACGATACCCGGGAGGCTCAGGCATTAACCACATGCCCACTTTGGTCACCACACCAAAATTGGATTGGGTAAACAAGCCATCCATTGAAGGGCCAAAGCCGTATTTGTACAGATGATTGGTTTGACTGCCGGGCATCGCGCCCATGCCGGTTTGCACCAAAGTGCCATCAGCTAGCATCACTTCCATGCCGCATTGCATCAGCATGTGATCGCCATACGGGGTATAGCCCACGCCATGCTCGGTCATGTTTGGCAGTACGCCACCCCAGCCAGGGGCCGCGCAATCCACCCACAGTTTGCTGCCGATTTTTTGCAGATGGCGATACAAGTCCATGTAGCTCACACCAGGTTCCACAACGGCATAACCGTGCTTTTCATTCACCTCAAGGATACGATTCATGCGCTTGAGATCGAGCACAATGTAGCCCGCCTTGCGAGGTGCCGGGCCGCCATAGGCAAAGTTTTTACCA
The DNA here is from genome assembly GCA_036569545.1 of Rugosibacter sp. Taxonomy (GTDB): domain Bacteria; phylum Pseudomonadota; class Gammaproteobacteria; order Burkholderiales; family Rhodocyclaceae; genus Rugosibacter. The sequence goes on from DATCQI010000006.1 coordinate 4,400, forward strand.
GTTGAAATGGTCCACAGCGGCGCTTTGTAATGGCGCGCCACTTCCAGAACACGTTGCAATTCTTCTACATTCGCTGGCGCAACAGCCGCTGAAGGTTGATGCAACTCGGCCGGCGTGGTTAGATAGGCATCGTTATATGCAGGCAAATCCCATTGGGTGTCAGTAAATACAAATTCACGTCCAACGACTTTTTGCAGGTCGGCAAGCAATGCAGCAAACTGTTCACGCTTTATTCCGGGGGGTAGAACGGATTCCATCAGACAACTCCTTTCGGCCAGGCCAGCAACGAAACGAGATCGCTACCCGGCCAAACGTGCGAATTCATATCCAGTGTTTTGCGCTCGGCATCCGCCGAAAATTCACCCCGCGTCATGGATGCAAGCACTACGGCGTACTGCGCAGGGTCACGCACACGATCCAGCCAGCCAGCCAGTTGCTTCATCGGCGCATCCAGCCCAATAAACTCATGCCGCATCTGGCTGTCCACCTGGCGGCTATGTCGCCCTTCGAGGACCACGCGCCAAGTCGGCTCTAGCATGCCACGCACAGCAAACACCGTAGCCGGACGACCCAGCACAGCCAATGACCGGCCACGGGCAGATTCCAGCGTATCCAGCATCGCGCTCCAGCCGGCCGCATCATCTAATGTCACTGTTTGGTAGGCAAGCCCAAGCTGACGCACACCAGCGGCCATATCGGCGCCCATGGCGGCGTCTGCCTCAAACAGACAAAGGCTGTTTTCCGTCTCAGCCAAGCCACCGGCTAGAGCATCAGTCGTCAGACCAAGCGAGGTGAGTAGCGGTAATACAGCGCCACCACTCACTGTCGCCTGCAGAAAAGTCCGCCGCGAAGATAGAGTTATGCTCATTGGATTCTCTCACTCCAAAAAATTACTCATGAAAACCAGAAGACAAATTCGTTATTTTCTGGCGACATGTTTTGATTGTTATTCGACAGTTATCGGCGCTACCTAATCTGCCACCCCTGCACTACAAAACTACTGTATCAGCTGCATTCATCCTGCATGAAGCACACTCATTCAATATCATGAATGAGTTTAAAAAGCGGTTAGGCAGCCTCAAGCAAAAAATCGGTAACCAGCCTGGTAAATCGACTTGCATGCTCGATTTGCGTCCAGTGCCCACACTGTCCAAACACATGCAGCTGTGACTTGGGAATCAGCTCAAACAGCTTGAGTGAAGCCGATAACGGAAGCACCTGATCTTCACGACCATGAATAATCAACGTATCTTTTTGCAAGGCGCGCAAATCTTCCTCGCGACTGGCCAGCGCATCAACCCAGCGCTGGCGCGGGGCAGGGAACATGCTGGAAAACGCCTCTTGATATCCGGGACGAATACTGGCCTCATAACGCAACTTGGCCAGTTCATCGCTTACCAAGCTTCGGTCATAAGCGAAGATGTCCATGATCTTGCGCATATTTTCAAACGAAGGCTCATAGCCCCATACATCGTCCAACCCTTGAGTCAACTTAAACGATGTGCCGGCAGCGCCCATCAGCACCAGGCGATTCACCCGCTCCGGCGCACGAATGGCCAGCGCCAGTGCCAAGCCGCCACCGAAAGAATTGCCAACGATGTGCGCCCGCTCAATTTTCAAGGCATCCAGCAAACCCAAGGCATGGCTCACCCAGTTCTGCATGGAATATTCGATACCGGCTGGGCGCTCGGTGTAACCAAAGCCCACCATGTCAGGAGCAATCACCCGGAAGTTTTTGGCCAGCACAGGCATGCTCAGACGCCAATTGGCAAAGGCCGTTACACCAGGGCCAGAGCCGTGAATCATCAACACGGGCTCTCCGCTGCCCTGATCGTGATAATTTGTTGCGATGCCGTTAGCGACAATAGATAAACCGATCTCTGGATTACTGCTCATTGTGTCTCCTCTGCTAAGTTAATGACTAAATATTTAGTAAAATATTTTCTCTCATTTTGTCACAGAAAAGCATCAAATAAACCTCGCACTTCTCTTTTTTTGAAAACCTCACACAAATCAAACAACTGCGAAAACTCCCGCTGCGCCACGCGGCCCACAGAGGCACAGCCGGCACAAACCACCCTGCCCCTTATAATGCGCCGAGCATGAGGCGCCCCTTTGCCTTGCCATTTTTCATTCCATTTCTCACCCAGCTGCCATCCCTCTATGCACTCACACCATGACACCCAGCACTGACACGAGCTACTCCGCCACCCCACTGACCAGCCGCGAGTTGTATATCCGCCTTCTGGGTTATGTGCGGCCTTATTGGCGCATATTTGTGCTGGCCATTCTTTTCATGGCGATTGCTGCAGCTACCGAGCCGGTGTTCCCTGCGCTCATGAAGCCTTTGCTGGATAACGGCTTCGGCGGTAAAACAACCGGGGTATATAACCCCTGGGTGTTACCGCTCATCATTGTGGGAGTATTTTTATTGCGCGGCGTGTTCGGCTTTTGTGCCGACTATGCGCTGGCCTGGGTGTCCAACAAGGTCGTGCTCGATTTGCGCAATGACATGTTCAAACGCCTGGTACAGTTACCCACTACGTTTTTTGACAACCAGTCATCGGGCGCTGTGATGTCACGCATCGCTTACGATGTCACCGGCGTAACGGGGGCTGCCACTGGCGTGCTGACCATTTTGATCAAAGACACGCTGGCTGTGGCCGGGTTGTTAGGCTGGATGTTTTATCTCAACTGGATGTTGAGCCTGATTGCGTTAGTCATGATCCCTGCCATTGCGCTGGCGGTGCTCAGTTTCAGCAAACGCTTGCGCGCCACCAGCCGCGGCGTGCAACGTGCCATGGGCGAGATCATGCATGTGCTCGAAGAAAGCATTGAAGCTCATAAAGTGGTCAAAATTTTTGGCGGCCAATCCTATGAAGGGCGGCGGTTTGCGGGCGCCAGTGGCACACAGCGCAGCCAGGCCATGCGCCAAACCATTGCTGCGGCAGCGCTAGGCCCGATTGTGCAACTGTTTGCCGCCCTGGCGCTGGCGACGATTATTACGGTTGCCATACAGCAATCCAACACCAGCGACCAAACTACCGTGGGCAGTTTTGTCTCATTCATTACCGCCATGCTGATGCTGCTGGCTCCGCTCAAACGGCTGACGGATATTAACGCGCCGCTGCAACGCGGGCTGGCGGCCGCTGAAAGCGTATTCGATCTGATGGGTGAAACGCCTGAGGATGATTTTGGCACCACGGTGCTCGGGCGAGCCAGCGGTAATGTCGTTTTTCGTAATGTTCATCTGCGCTACCCGGATGCCTCCCGTGAAGCCTTGGCCGGCGTTAATCTGTCGCTTCCCGCCGGGAAAACAGTAGCGCTCGTGGGCACATCCGGTAGCGGTAAAACTTCATTGGCGAATTTACTGCCTCGCTTTTATCACCCCACATCCGGCGACATATTGATTGATGACCACTCGATCGAAACGCTAACCCTCGCCTCATTGCGCGCAAACATTGCCCTGGTGTCGCAGGATGTCGTGCTCTTTAATGACACGGTTACCGCCAATATTGCGTATGGGCTGCAAGGGATTACGCAAGAATCCTTAGAGCAAGCGGCGCGTGCAGCACATGCGCTGGAATTCATCGAAAACATGCCGCAAGGCTTTGCCACGCTGATTGGCGAGAATGGCGTCAAGCTCTCGGGCGGGCAACGTCAGCGTTTGGCGATTGCTCGGGCCATTCTCAAAAACGCACCGATATTGATTCTCGACGAAGCCACCTCCGCCCTCGATACCGAATCTGAACGACACGTGCAGGCGGCGCTGGACGTATTAATGAAGAATCGCACCACATTAGTGGTCGCCCATCGTTTGTCTACCATAGAACATGCCGATCGCATTGTCGTGCTCGAAGCGGGGCGCATTGTTGAAGAAGGCTGCCACGCCGAGCTGCTCGCGAAAAATTCAGCGTATGCCAATTTTTATCGCATGCAACGAACCACCGAAAAACAACAAGAAAACCAGCAAGAGAAACAACCACTCTCGTGACCATAAAAATACTGCACACGGAATCATCGCTCGGCTGGGGCGGGCAGGAAAACCGCACGCTCAATGAGCTGATCGGTCTGCGCGCTCTGGGATATCAGCCGTTGCTGGCCTGTCCACCCAACGCTCGCTTAGGCGTGCGCGCGCGCGAAGCCGGCTTTGAAGTGATAGACATTGCCATGCGTGGTGCACTTGACGTGCCCGCACTATGGAAGCTGCGCCGCTTAATGGCCGCGCGCCGCATCGACATTGTAAACACCCACAGTGGGCGCGACACCCAGTTAGCAGGCATGGCGGCACACACACTGGGTTGCAGATTAGGTCGGCAACGACCACGCATCGTGCGCACGCGGCATCTGGCACTGCCGATTTCTTCCCTGTTCAGCTATGTCACGCTACCGGACCACGTCGTCACAGTCAGCCGCTTTGTCGCAAGTTACCTCGCTTCGGCCAAGGTGCCGATAGAACGCATTACCGCTGTGCCCACAGGCATCGACTTGAGTCGATATCAAACCACGACACCTGGCAGCTTGCGGGCAGAACTCGACTTAGCCGATAACATACCGCTTATCGGTACCGTGGCAATTTTGCGCCGCAAAAAAGGGCACGCCGAGTTGGTTGAGGCCATTCCCGCTGTGCTGGAAAAATTTCCTGACGCACATTTTGTTTTTGCCGGTGACGGCCCGCAGACAGACAACTTGAAGCAGCGTATTGCCGAACTCGGCTTAACCCGCAACGTGCATCTGCTTGGCCTGCGTCGTGATGTTGTCAATGTGCTCGCCTCGCTCGATCTTTTTATCCTGCCCACGCATCAAGAGGCACTGGGCACGGCATTCATTGAAGCTGCCGCCATGGGCGTGCCGGCCATCGCCAGCCGTGTAGACGGCGTACCCGAGGTTGTTTGCGATGGCAAAACCGGGCTGCTTGTGCCTGTCGGCAACAGCGCGGCCATTGCCGAGAGCATCATTTGCCTGCTGTCCGACAACTCCTTGCGAGAAGCAATGAGCGCAGCTGCACGGCCGTGGGTAGAAGCGCATTACTCGCGCGAGGTGATGGTCGAGGGCATGCTGGTGGTGTATCAAAAACTGCTGGCTACAAAAATCTGATCCATGAAAACGGCACAAAGCATTCCGGTCTTGATGTATCACCATGTCAGCCCAAGTCCAGGCCTCGTTACCGTCTCGCCTGAAACATTCCATACGCAGATGGCCTGGCTCGCCCGACACAACTATCGCAGCATAGGCACCAATGACCTGGCGGCTTTTCTGGCCGGCAAGCCACTGCCTGAAAAATCCGTGATGATTACCTTTGATGATGGCTATCTCGACAACTATCTTTATGCGCACCCCGTGCTACAAGCCTTTGGATTAAAGGCTGTGCTTTTTGTCATTACCGGCTGGTTAGGGCAGGGTGCTCTGCGTGACGCCGGGCATAACCATTCGCAAAAACTCGGCGCTGGTGACACGGCGTACAACCCGCGGCTCACCCCTTCTCACCGTATCTGCATGGAAAAAATCGCGGCAGGACAAGCCGATGAGGTCATGCTGCGCTGGAGCGAAGTGGCTGAAATGCGCGCAACAGGCAGCTTTGAATTTCATTCCCACACACACACCCATCAACGCTGGGATCGATTGATAAGCGATCCGCAAGAGCGGCGGACAAAATTGGCTGAAGACTTGGCCGCTTCACGCGCGGCACTGGAAACACATCTGGGCACGGCATCGCCACATCTATGCTGGCCGCAGGGGTACTTTGATGCCGATTACCAGACCGTGGCACGCAACGCGGGATTCACCCATCTTTACACCGTGAATAAAGAAACCTGCACCGCAAAGACGTCCGTTGCAGCCATTCCCCGCGTGGTGGTGAAAGATCGTGCAGATGGCTGGTTTGGACGGCGCCTATGGCTTTATCGTCACCCACGGCTCACGCGCGCTTACCTTGCTTTACGCGGCAGTTAATGCCGTCAATGTAAAACGTCTTTACGCAGCGTGCGTCAGTCCGCCTTCAACGAGGATATCCTGCCCCGTGATATAGCCGCTACCCGATGAGAGCAGAAACGCCACGGTTTCGGCAATTTCATCCACCCGACCGGCGCGCGCCATCGGGATCGTCGCACACGTCGCCTCATCCACGGGAAAGCTGTCAATAAAACCCGGTAACACGTTGTTCATGCGGATGCCCGCCGCCGCATAACGTGTCGCATACAGCTTGGCAAAGCTCGACAACGCGGCGCGAATAGCTGAAGAAATAGGATAACCCGGCGTAGGCTCCTTTGCGCCATAGGTGGAAATATTCACCATCGCCCCGCCACCCTGCCGCTCGAAAACCGGTGTCACCAGCCGTGACATGCGCACCACATTCAGCAGCAAAAGATCAAGCGCGGCATGCCAGTCATCATCGCTCAAACCCAGCAATTCACCGCTCGCTGCATGGCCCGTGTTGTTTACGACAGCATCAATGCGGCCATAGGTGGCCAGTGCCAGATCGACCAGCCGCTTGAGATCATCCGGTTCAGTCACCGAGCCTTGCAAACCGACGCCGCCTAATTCCTTCGCCAGGTGAATGACACGCTCTGAGCGCGCCATCAAAACCACTTTATAACCTCGCGCCGCCAAAGTACGGGCGCATGCCGCACCCATGCCCTGGGAAGCTGCCGTGATGATGGCCACTGTATTGTCTTTGGTCAGATCGCCCATGCAAAACTCCCGATGAAATCAGACAGGCAACTGCAACGACTTGTACTGGAGGAATTCTTCCAGCCCATAGCGTCCCATTTCGCGACCCAGACCCGATTGCTTATAGCCGCCAAATGGTGCTTCGATATTAAAAGCGCCACCATTGATTTCCACCTGGCCGGTTTGCAAACGACGCGCAACGTTTTGCGCGCGCGCTGCATCAGATGACCACACCGCCCCTGACAGCCCATAGACTGTGCCATTGGCAATGGCAATCGCTTCTTCTTCATCGCGGCAGGTGATGATGCAAAGCACCGGGCCGAAAATTTCTTCCTGGGCAATCACGCTATCGGGTGCAACGCGGCCGAATACCGTGGGCTGAACATAACAGCCGCGATCAAATCCCACCGGGCGATCCGGGCCGCCACACAACAACTCGGCACCCTGCTCGATGCCTTTATGAATCATGCTCACCACACGATCACGCTGCGCGATAGACACCAAGGGCCCCAGCTTTGCGGTATCGCCCATGGGGTCGCCCACCGTAAAGCGAGCCGCCACTTCGGTGGCTATCTTTGCCACCTCTGCATATCGCGCCTCAGGAACAATCAGCCGCGTGAGCGCCAAGCACGTCTGGCCGGAATTCAGAAAACAGGAATTCACCGTTGCGCGCACGGCCGCTTCAAGATCAGCATCCTCCAGAACCACCGCAGCAGATTTGCCGCCCAACTCCAATGTCACGCGCTTCATGCGCTCAGCCGCCAATGCCCCAATCCTCGCGCCAGCGCGGGTAGAACCGGTCATGGAAATTAAATTGACATCGGGATGCGTCACCAGCGCTTCGCCAGCGGTCGGGCCATAGCCCGTGATCAAATTAAAAACACCCGGCGGCAAAGCGGCCTCTTGAATAATTTCAGCGAGGATAAATGCTGCCAGCGGGGCCACTTCAGAAGGCTTCCACACCACAGTGCACCCTGTGGCAAGCGCAGGACCGAGCTTGGTAGCGATCTGAAACAACGGATAATTCCACGGTGTAATGCACGCAGCAACACCAACGGGTTCTCGCAGCACCAAGGAGTTGCCAACTTGCTCTTCAAAAACAAACTCGCGCGTATGCCGTGCACAGACTTCAAGAATCCGGATGGGCAATCCCACTTGCATGCGGCGGCCCATTTTGCGCGGCATGCCAATATCCGCAGCGATGAGATCAGTGAGTTCCTCGGTACGCGCTTTTAACCCAGCGCAAATGCGCTCGATAAAATCAGCACGCACTGCTGGCGATGTTGCGCCCCATGCGGTTTGTGCATCTCGCGCCGCAGCGACAGCACGGTTGACATCTGCCGCATCCGCATCCGGTATCACGCCTAAGGGTTCATCCGTTGCCGGATTGAAGACATCAATGGTGGCTGTCGCATGAGGCGCAACCCACGCGCCATTGATAAAAAATTTATTCTGGATATGCATCGCTTAGTCTTTTCAACCAAATAAAAAAATCAGGACTTTGCCTTGATCAAGCGTGTAGGGTTATAAGTCAGCACCACGTCACCTTTTTGATTAAGCACTTGATTCATGGTCTGTACCACGCCTCGCCCCGGTTTTGAGCTCGGGCGAACCATGATGACTTCGCATTCCACATGGATCGTATCGCCCACACAGGTAGCAGCCGGAATCTTGATCTCGGCACCCAAAAAGGCCATGCCAGTATCCTGCATGGAAGGCATCAGTAAACCTTCGGCAAAGGCATAGACCAGTGCGCCAGGCACCACGCGGCCTTTGAGCAGCATGCCGTCGCGATCTTCAGTGTTGGTGAATAGCTCTTCGGTAAACCAAGCCAGGTTAACAAAATTCACCAAGTCGGCTTCAGTCACAGTACGCCCACGCGTTCTGAAACGGTAGCCCAAAGTAAATTCTTCAAAATGCATGCCGCCGCCAATCAAGACATGCGTTGCCGTAATATTTTTTGTCATGGGCGTGTCTTTATAAAAGCTCAATGGCAATCGCGGTGGCTTCTCCGCCACCGATACACAAACTCGCAACACCCCGCTTTAAGCCACGCTGGCGCAATGCACCAATCAAAGTCACGATGATGCGTGCACCCGTCGACCCCACCGGATGGCCCAGCGCACAGGCACCGCCATGCACATTCATTTTATCGTGCGGAATATCCAGATCCCGCATCGCCGCCATGGCGACCACAGCAAACGCCTCATTCACTTCAAATAGATCAACATCCTTCGTTGTCCACCCTGTTTTGGCATACAGCTTTTTAATGGCATGAACAGGCGCACCGGGAAACGAGGCCATATCTGCTGCATAGGTTGCGTGGCCCACAATGCGCGCCAGCGGTTTTAATCCTTGTTGCGTTGCTGTCGATTGCCGTGTGAGCACAAGCGCAGCAGCACCATCAGAAATCGAGCTGGCATTCGCTGGGGTAATCGTGCCATTGGGGCGAAACGCCGGTTTCAATGTCGGAATTTTTTCGATATTGACTGCAAACGGCGTTTCATCCTTGCCCATCAATGTCTCGCCTGTCCGGCTTTTGATGGTAACCGGTGCAATTTCCCAATCGAAGCTGCCATCGGTGTTGGCTGATTTTGCACGATGTGTTGACTCCGTTGCGTAGCGATCCTGCGCCTCGCGAGTGAAGGTATTTTGCTCAGCCCAAGCACAAGCAAAGTCCCCCATGAGTCGTCCCTCAACGGCGTCTTCCAAGCCATCGGTAAGCATGTGATCAAGCACTTTCTGGTGGCCTAAGCGATAGCCTGTTCGCGCGCGCGGCAGCATGTAAGGCGCATTGCTCATGGATTCCATACCCCCCGCGACCACCATGCGGGAACTGCCTGCCAGCAATACATCATTCCCCAGCATTACGGCCTTCATGGCCGAGCCGCACATTTTGGTGAGGGTAGTGCATCCAGCAGAACCTGGCAGCCCCCCAGCTAAGGCAGCTTGCCGGGCCGGGGCCTGCTTTTGCCCGGCAAAGAGACACGTGCCGAACAGAACCTCATCTACTGATTCAGGCGAGATACCTGCGCGTTTGACTGCCTCGCGAATCGCCACGGCACCCAGCTCAGGCGCAGTGAGCCCGGCGAGCTTGCCTTGAAAAGAACCAATCGGCGTTCTGGCAGCGCCGAGGATGACTACCGGATCATTATTTACCACATTGCTTGTCATTTCTGTTCCTTGAATTTTTATGCTGCATCAACGCGGCTGTACGCGAATGGCGCCATCCAGACGAATGACTTCGCCGTTGAGCATGAGGTTGCCAATGATGTGCTGCACCAGACCGGCAAACTCCGCAGGACGCCCCAGGCGTGGCGGATAAGGCACTGATTGGCCAAGGGCTTCACGCACGTTTTCAGGCAACCCCATAAGCATAGGTGTCTCGAACACGCCTGGCGCAATCGCCATGACGCGAATGCCGTGGCGCGCAAGTTCCCGCGCTATGGGCAGCGTCATCGCTACCACGCCACCTTTGGACGCGGAATAAGCTGCTTGCCCAATCTGGCCTTCAAACGCGGCAATGGACGCCGTATTAACAATGACCCCGCGCTCATTTTCGGCCAGGGGCGGCTGTGCAGTCATCGCGGTTGCGGCCAGACGCAGCATATTAAAGGTGCCGATCAGATTGATATTGATCGCCCGCGCGAAAGTATCCAGCGAATGCGCGCCCTCTTTACCCACCACTTTTTCACCCGGCGCAATGCCTGCGCAATTGACCAGCCCGCGCAGGTTGCCAAACGTCGCCAGGCAGGCATCAATCGCTGCTTGCGCACTCATTGGATCGGTAACATCCGTGACAACAAATCGTGCGTTGCTGCCCAGTTCTGCGGCCAACTGTTCGCCTTGCGGATTAATATCCGCCAGCAGCACACGACCGCCTTGGGCTACCACCATGCGCGCTGTTGCAGCGCCCAGTCCTGAGCTGGCACCCGTAATGACAAATGCGTGATCTTTGATTTCCATAAAAGTAAGCGTTAGTAAAAATCGATTAGTTTGCCGGCAAGTTCACCAGAATGGATTGCACCGGGTCGCTGGAAACAGAGCGCGTGCTGTGGCCTTCGCCGGTCATGTCGTCGGCATAGATCACCGACCCGGCACCAAATACGCGCTTCTCTCCCGTGCCGACGGTGATTTCAACCTGACCTCCGAGGAAAATCAGATACACAGGATTGGGCACCACATGCCAGCCCGAGGCGTAGTCAGCCTTGGATTCACGAAACATGAAGCCGGGTACCACTTGCAGATCAGAAAAACGTCCGAACTTGCCTTTATCTGTCAAAGTGATGGGAGTGTCCTGAAAAACTGATTTGCCGTCAGGACCGGCAGTAATTTTGACAAGGTTCATCTCAACTCCAAAAAAATTAAAAAGTCGGTGCTGGCACTACGGTAGGGCAGAAAAAAGAGCACCACCGCGAGCCTCAGACTAATGGTTTATATCTTGCCTACTTAAAGACAAGGCATGAAAAACTCTTCCGGCACCAAGGCTTCATCGTAATACGATAGGGCTTCCCGCAAGTTGGACTTTGACCACACCACAGGCTGGATTTCCGGGTGCACTTCGGTCATGCGTCCTACCGCGCAGAGCTCCAGCCGCACACCGCAGTAATCGAAAAAGTGCACCGAAAAGGTGTTGCCATAGGGCTGGCGCAACGGGCCGATCAAATCCAGCTCCACCCCGTCGCTCTTCAGGAAATAACCATCCGACATGATGTCTGATGAATCTTCCTTGGTAAAGGCAATGTGATGCAGCTTCACTTCCGTGCCGGGGTAAATGGCAATTTCTTGTCCGCCCACATTTTTTGCCATACGGAACAACAACGCCGAAATGGTTTTGCCCTTTTCATCGACAATTTTTTCTGACGTTAAAAATCCCAGCATGTCGGACAAAAAGGCGCTGCAGCGTTCCGGATCGGGCGATGTAATCGCCACATGATTAATATTGAGCGGTGCCGCCGTGCCACGTATCGTTTTAGGCGCGACCCAGTCAGGGCCTTCAAATCCGGACACATAACCCAACTGCTGAATATCCGCAAACAGGCGGATGCGCGGACCGGCCGGGACATCAAACGCAATCGATTTGCCCAAACCCTTCAACTCGGCATCGGCCTCTGCCACATCAACAGCGACGCCTGCTGCGGTCAGTTTGCGCTGAAAAGTTTCCAGATCGATATCGTCCCTCACATGCAGGCCGATTTCAACCAGCCCCGGTTTATCGCTTTGATCCACGACAAATGAAAATTTATAAGGTTCGTGCCAGCAGCGAAACGTCACCCGATTGGGTTCAATCCCCGTTTCCAGCAAACCCATCTCGTTTGAATAAAACTCGCGCGTTTTCAACAAACGTGAATCTTTCAACGCAATCCGGGCATAGCCCAGCCGATGTATGCCTCTATGAATCAAAGCCATGCTTTACATCCTCCACAGTATGAGATCGACAAGTGAGATTGGCAGCTTCGCCATTTAAGTCACCACTTCAAAGAAGTTGGCAAGCACAGCGCTCTCGTAATAGAAAACTCCGCGCGGAATATTTTCACCGGCCCAAACGATGGGCGGCACTTTATTGCGCACAACCGAAGCCTCATACACACCACACTGAAACTCATTGCGATTGCCTGACGGATCATGAAAATAAACCGTCGTCACCCCAGCCACCCCGTGACGGCTGATGCCATAGTCAAAAGTTGCCACTTTGCGATGCTTCAACATATCCACGCGTCGAATCACATCGGCCCTATCGCTCACATAAAACGCAATATGATGCAGGCTGTTGGGCGGGCCGGGGGCAAATGCCACATTATGAATTGTGTTACTCACCGTCATGAAAAATGCAAACGGATTGCCGTCCGGGCCATGGATGCATTCCGTCAAATTGAAATCCAGCACCTCCTGCAAAAACTTGGCTGTTTTGTCGCAATCATTTCCGGCAAGCAACGTGTGATCCAGATGCGTCACCGGCCAAACGCCATTCAAATTTTCCAGAATAATGTCCGGGTCTTTCATTCCGTACGAATAACCCACCTTGTCAGAGTGATAAAAAAGGTTGAACGTATGGCCGGAGGGAAGCTCAATGCTGAGCCCCGCGCCCTGCCCCATGACAGCACCGGCTGCGACACGATGGGTTTTCAAACCCCATGCCTTGGCGCCAGCTTCCGCTTCGTTCAAGTCATCCGGATCATTGACCTTAAAACCCACGTGATCAAGCCCCGCTCGGTCAGAGGCATTCAAGATAATGCAATGATGATCCTGCGCTTCATGCGCCTGCAGGTATACCTGCCCGGGGCTTCTTCCGGTAACCCGCAGGCCGATGACTTCAGTGTAATGCTTTTCACTTGCAGCCAGATCCAATGCGCGAATACTCAGGTAACTCAGTCGTGATACAGCCATGATGATCTCCTCCTGTTTTATTTATCGCTACAAAAAATATACCTTAATTGTTCATCCCGCACCCACATGAAACACTGCTTCAATCACACCTTCAACCCGCATAAACCACCTTACACACTTGGCCGGACAGCAGGGCGGCCAATCATCAGACGAGAAACACCGGCCTTGATCTTTTCCAGCCAGCTGGCATTTTCGATTTTGGTGACCTTGAAAAACGACGGGCACAGCTGCGCCGCCGTGGTGATCTCGCCGCACACCCCGCAACCGACACAGGTGGTATCAATCGCGGCAACGGGCGCTGTGCGCAAACTGTTCGGGCCTTCTTTGAGCGTGAGCGACGGGCAACCGTTAAAACGCATGCAGGCGTGATCCCCCACACACACTTCAGCATCCACCCCTAAGCGATCCACCTCGACTCGCTTGCCGGCTTTAATAGCGGCCGCGCGCTCCGGCTTTACTCGTCGCTGCTTTTGCAACATGCATTCGGCATCAGAAATCAACACGCGCACCTGCGGTATTTTGGCATCCCGCCGAATTTTCTTGATTTTGGTTTGAAAATCACGAAAGTCATACGGGTTGGCTGTTTCTATTTTTTTCACCCCCATGGCGGCAAATGTTTTGACTATGCTCATCTCCGTGCCGACCGCTTCGCCGGTCATCAGCTTGCCCACGTTGGGGTTTTCGTGTGCGCCGGTCATGGCCGTCCATTTGTTGTCCAGCACAATGTAGGTTGTGTCCTGACGGTTATAGATCGCATTCGCAGCAGAGGTATTAAACGCACTATGCCACAGCGTGCCATCACCAACAACAGATACGTTGTGTTGTTCAGACATTGCAGAAACTGCGGATGCCGCAGCTAGCCCCGCGCCCATACCCACGTTGGAGTCCGACATCTGGAACGGAATGAATCCGGCCATACCATAACAGCCCACGTCCCCGCCATGCCAATCCTTCACGCCCGTGTTGTATTCCTGGATTTTCATTTGCGAGAACACAGGCCGTTCGGGGCAGCCCGTACAAAAGGTTGGAAAGCGCGGCGGCACAGGTGCCGTAAACATGCCCACCGCCTGCCGTTTACGACTGATCAAGCCTTGCACAGCATCCCCGGGTGCAGTGCCTGTATCGGGAATGGCCTGCATGATGAACTGCGCCAAGGCAGGCCCCAGCTTTTCGGGAATCAGCTCGCCATATTTGGGCACCAGATCATGCCCATAAAATTTCACGCGAATATCCTTTTTCTGCAGTAAAGCGCGGATATGGCTTTCCATCAAATCCGGCTGGCCTTCTTCTACCAGCAACACATGGGTTTTGTCACCGACGAAGCCCACAATCTGCTCGTCGCTCAGCGGATAAATGACATTCAATTGCAATAAATGAATGCGCGGGTCCAACTCGCCAAATTCATCGGCCAAGCCCATGATGCTGAGTAAGCGCATCGTGGTGTTAAAAGTAGTGCCATGCGTGATGATGCCGATTTTTGCTTGATCGTTGCCAAAATACTCATTCAGGTTGCGCTCGACAATCAGCCG
>DATCQI010000007.1:0-4932 GCA_036569545.1 Rugosibacter sp.
ACTTGCATGCCGACCAGCACGCGGCCGGTATCGGCACCGTGGTTACGATAATGGAACAGGCTGATGTTCCAGTCCGCGCTCATCTTGTTCAAGAAATTCATCAGTGCGCCGGGGCGCTCGGGAAACTCAAAACGGTAGAGCAATTCGTGCAACTTGCCATCACCCTGCGGTGCATGGCCACCGACCAGATGCCGAATGTGCAGCTTGGCCATTTCATCGTCCGTCAGGTCTAGCGTCGGGTAGCCCTGTTTTTTGAGTTGCGTGACCAGGCTGCTGGCTTCCTTGTGATTGGCGACTTGCATGCCAACGAATACATGTGCTGCGCCTACCCTGTGGTATCGATAGTTGAATTCGGTGATATTGCGTGAGCCCAGAAGGGTGAGAAATTTCTTGTAGCTGCCCGGCTGCTCGGGTAAGGTTACGGCGAGCAGGGCTTCGCGCTGTTCGCCAACTTCAGCGCGTTCGGCGACAAAGCGCAGGCGGTCAAAATTCATATTTGCGCCGGAGGCAACCGCCACCAGTGTTTTGCCTTGCATGCGGTGTTTTAAGGCCCAAGCCTTGGCACCTGCGATGGCCAAGGCGCCGGCCGGCTCCAAAATCGAGCGTGTGTCTTCAAACACATCCTTGATCGCCGCGCAGATGGCGTCGGTATCGACCAACACCATTTCATCGACATATTCACGGCACAGGCGAAAGGTTTCTTCACCGACATATTTCACCGCCGCGCCATCGGCGAATAATCCCACGGTGTCCAGTTTCACCCGCTTGCCAGCCGCGAGTGAGCGCGTCATGGCGTCAGCATCCATGGCTTCAACACCGATGATTTTTATCTCCGGCCGCAGGCGTTTGATATAGGCGGCTACGCCGGCAATCAGCCCGCCACCACCGACGCAGCAAAATACGGCTTCGATCGGATCAGCATGCTGGCGCAAAATTTCCATGCCGATCGTGCCCTGTCCAGCGATGACATCCGGGTCGTCAAAGGGGTGCACGAAGGTGAGCTTGTGTTTTTTTTCCAGCGTTAGCGCATGGGCATAAGCGGCGTCATACGAATCGCCCGCCAATACTACTTCACCACCGCGTTTTTTCACCGCGTCGATCTTGATCTGCGGCGTGGTGGTGGGCATCACGATGACTGCGCGTATGCCGAGCTTTTGGGCGGAAAGCGCCACGCCTTGCGCGTGATTTCCGGCCGAAGCGCAGATCACGCCGCGTTTCCTTTGTTCAGGTGTGAGATGCACGATCTTGTTGTACGCGCCGCGCAGCTTGAAACTGAATACCGGTTGCATGTCTTCGCGCTTTAACAAAATGCGATTACCGCAACGGGCAGAAAGATTGGTCGCCGGTTCAAGAGGAGTTTCTACCGCGACATCATAGACGCGGGCATTGAGAATTTTTGTCAAGTAATCCATGATGTGCACAGTCGTGTGGACGAACATCCGCGAAGCAGTAAGAAGGTGCAAAGGGTAACATGCGGCATGGATTTTTCTTTCACGGCAGAGGCTGGCTTGGCCGGTCTTTTTGTAGTTTCTTTTCTTTCTGCCACCCTGTTGCCCGGTGGCTCCGAGTTGGCATTGCTGGCTTTTGTCAAACTCCACCCCGGACAAACCGGTGCAGCTTTTGTGCTGGCGACGATCGGCAATACGCTGGGCGGTGTGACCACTTACTGGATGGCGCGCGCGCTGCCAGAACCTAAAGATATCAAGCGCTTGGCGCTGGCGCGGCGCTGGGGTGCACCGGTGCTGATCTTGGCCTGGGCACCGCTGATCGGCGATGCGTTATGCGCTGCGGCGGGCTGGCTGCGGTTGCCTTGGTTACCCAGTGCATTGTGGATGGCATTAGGCAAGGCCGCGCGGTATGGGCTTGTAATTGCGGGTGCTGGATGGATCTGAAACGGTTTAGAAAAATTTGGCATCCCTAGGTCAGGGGACGGGGCGCACGCAAAGAGAAGCCGCCTGATAATGCGTCGTGACTGAGCATGATCATGCGGGCCAAGCCCGGTGCACAATATCTTGCAGGATATGCAGCTTGCGATGAAAAAAGTGGTCGGCACCGGGCACCACCACCACAGGCAGTTCCAGCGGTTCGGCCCAGGTCAGCACATTTGCTAAAGGCACGGTCGTGTCTTTAGCGCCATGGATGACCAGGGTGCCAGGAGCGACAGCTTCGGCGGCGTAGCTGCGTGCGCCTTCAATGTACCCGGCCGCCGTGCCCACCAAAACCATCCAGCGCGCATTACGCTGGGCATCGGCCAGATTTTTGGCGACGCGCGTAATGACATACGCCCCGAAAGAAAATCCTGCCAGCATGACGGGAAGCGTTCCCCATTGCTGTTGTGCCCAGGCGAGCACGGCGAGCAGATCAGCGGTTTCTTTATTGCCATGATCATGTATGCCTTCTGAGCCACCCACCCCGCGAAAACTCGGCCGTAGCACAACGCAACCCTGGCTGCGAAAAACACGCGCCAACGTGGTGACGACTTTATTGTCAGCGGTGCCACCAAACAGCGGATGCGGATGGCCAATCAACGCAATGCCGCTTGGCTCGGCATCGCGGGCGAGTAAATCAACAAACAGTTCAATCTTTCCATCCGGACCATCGATCAGCAGGGTCTGCACAAGCGGTTGCGCCATGTTTATATCTTCAGGCGTTCAACCACGCGGCCATGTATTAAATGTTGATCAATAATTTCATCGATATCTTCTTTATCCACATAGGTGTACCAGACGGCTTCCGGATAGATCACCAGCACCGGCCCAAGTTCGCAACGGTCAAGGCAGCCTGCGCTATTGACACGGGTAGCACCAGGGAGCGAATTTCCCAATGCCTTGATACGGTCTTTGGCGTAGCTGCGTAATTCGCTCGCGCCCAGGCTGTTGCAACAGGATTCACCCGCCGCGCGCTGATTGGTGCAAAAAAATAGATGTCGTTGAAAATAACTCATGCGGTGCATCCAAAATAAAAAAAGAAGCCATACGTTACACGACAAAATGATCTTTTCATATGTCAATGGGCATAAGGGAAATCACGTCAATCTTCACGCGGTGCTTGCCGAAGGGCTTTGGTTCAATGTTGTGATTGAATATCTACATGTCATGAGAAATGGGGAGTTCGGTTTCATCGATAGTCAGCACTACACTATGCAATACAAACAAGTGGGCCACAATGTCATTTTTCAGTGCCCGCAAGGTGTGGCAGAGTGCTTGGGCCGCTTCCTGCTGGCCAATGCTGTGCAGATGAATGATTTGTGTGCCAGTGCGGTGAACCTCGGCATGAATGGGTTCAAGCGAGGTGAATTCGGGCAAGTGTCCATAACGTGCTTGGCCGTGACTGTAATACCAGAGGCCAAAACGGCACAGGTGATGGTCGGTGAGTTGATCATGGGTCAGTTGCAAGGGGACATTATCGGCTACGGTGTGCAATACTTTCTTGATCCAGGCAAGATGATCATGCTCCGCCATCAGCAGGGGAATATCGCGCATATCCCACTGTATGTTGGCCCATTGGCGCCATTTCAGGTTGGGAGTGAACTGCGCTGCCCAGTCAATTACCTGTACTGCCGGCATGGGCCGCGAAATGCCATAGCCTTGGGCAATATCACACCCCAGGCGCATGAGCATTACGCCGTGCTCTACGGTTTCTACGCCTTCGGCTACCACTGTGCGGTTAAATGCTGAAGCCAGACCGATGATCGCTTCAATTAGCGCCAGATCGTCCTTATCATCGAGCATGTCGCGCACGAACGATTGATCGATTTTCAGTGTATCGGCAGGCAGTCGTTTGAGGTAACTCAACGACGAGTAGCCTGTGCCAAAGTCGTCCAGTGAGAACTTTATGCTGAGCGCCTGACACGCAAGAATCAGTTGCTGCACATGATGCATATCGCCCAGCGCAACTGATTCGAGAATCTCGATTTCCAGTTGCTGTGGTGGTACATCGGGGTGGCGCGCCAGAATGGTTTTCAGCCGGTTGAGAAAGTCTGGTAGCTGAAAATGCCGTGCCGCGATATTGACGCTGATCGGCCAGGTTTTTCCTGCGGCCGACCATACTGCGCTTTGTTGCAGCGCTTGATCGATGACCCATTCGCCAATGTCGATAATCAGATCGGTTTGCTCGGCTAAAGGCAGGAAATCCAGCGGTGGCAGCAGCCCTTGTTGCGGATGCTGCCACCGCAACAAGGCCTCCATGCCTACCACCTGGCCACTTCGCATATTCACCTTGGGTTGGTAATACAGACGCAACTCATCGCCCTGCAGCGCCTCGCGGATGCGGGCCAGCGTCTGTTGTGAAGTTTGTGCCTGCCGGTCGTGCGCAACATCGAACCAGTGGAAGCGGTTGCGCCCTGCCTGTTTGGCCAGATACATTGCTTGATCGGCGTGGCGCAGCAGGGTATCGGCATCGGCGTCATCAAGCGGATAAATGGCTACACCAATACTGGCCGAAATGCTGATCGCGTGTTCGTCTATAAGATACGGAGCAGACACGGCTTCAAGGATGCGTCGCAGGACAAGTTCCATTTGCTGATGATCGGCAAGACCGCCCAGCAACAAGACAAACTCGTCACCACCGAGCCGGGCGACAGTATCCTCGCTGCGCACGGCCTGATTCATGCGGCCAGTGACTTCAATCAGCAGGCGGTCGCCCATGTCGTGGCCATAAAGGTCATTCACCGGCTTGAACTGATCCAGATCCATCAGGCACACACCTAGCAGATTTTTCTGTCGGCGGGCGTTTGCCAATGCACGCTGAAACCGGTCGGCAAGCAATACGCGGTTTGGCAGACCGGTGAGCACATCGTGCCCCGCCTGCCAGCGTACACTTTTCAGCAACTGGTGCTTTTCGGAAACATCATGGAAAACCAGAACGCAGCCCAGCAGCGTGCCATCACGCAGGAAAATCGGCGCGGCGGAGTCTTCAATGTTGTATTCTTTG
>DATCQI010000008.1:0-8868 GCA_036569545.1 Rugosibacter sp.
GCTTCCGAGCCGCCGCCCTTGGCAGCGCATATCACTTCGACATGATCGCCCGGCACAATCTCGTAATGCACCACGGCGGGCGTGTTGTCTTTAGTGCTTTTGCGTGCGCCCGCCGGGTCGGACAGCACTGAGGCGCGCAGCGGATTGTTCGGGTCAAGATAGGCGCGGCGCACGCCCTCATTGACCATTTCTTGTACCGAGAGCGTCGCATCCCAGCGTGCATTCATGCCGACTTTAAGGAATACCACGGCAATGCCGGTGTCCTGACAAATCGGTCGATGACCTTCGGCAGCCATGCGGCTGTTGGTCAGAATCTGCGCAATGGCGTCTTTCGCAGCGGGTGATTCTTCCTTGTCATAGGCTTCACCCAAGGCCTGAATAAAGTCGAGCGGATGATAATAGCTGATGAACTGAAAAGCGTCGGCGATGGACTGGATAAAGTCGTCCTGGCGAATGGGTTTCATGAAAATATGGGGATGTGAGTGAATAAATTAGTGTGCGTTTTTGCTGACCAGCAGAGTGTTGGTCATGATACGGTCTGTCCAGGCAATGGCCATGGCTGAGACCAGGAATGACAAATGAATCGCCACCTGCCACAGGATGACCCGATCGGCCAGATGCTCGGCGTTGATGAAGGTTTTCAGCAGATGAATGGATGAAATGCCGATCAGCGCGGTAGCCAGCTTGACCTTGAGCACCCCGGCATTTACATGCGAGAGCCATTCCGGCTGGTCGGGATTGTCTTCCAGATCAAGCCGAGAGACAAAGGTTTCATAACCGCCAATGATGACCATGATGAGCAGGTTGGCGATCATCACCACATCAATGAGTCCCAGCACAATGAGCATGACTTGCGCTTCGGTGAGGTTCCCGACTTGGGAGATCAAAACCGCCAGTTCGTGCATGAATTGATACACATACACGCCTTGCGCCACAATCAAACCAAGGTAGAGTGGGGCTTGCAGCCAGCGACTTGCAAAAATGAGTTTTCCCAGAGGATTGATGATGCGGTTCATGGGTTTGGTTCGGATATTCTAAAAAGGTGGACATTATCGCAGAGGATGATGGTTCTTCAGAACCCGAAATAAAGAAGCCGCATGCGTGGGCTGATTGCCCCTGCTGCATCACTGGATGGGTGACGCTAGAATAGCGCGCACAGTAATTGGTCAACGCGATTGATCAATACGATTTATTACCACTTGTATCACCATTAACCAAGACCAAGAGGAGCAGCACATGTCCGCAGACGTAACAAGCCATAGCGCGCACATTTATTCACCGTCACCCGAGGTAGTGAGCCAAGCGACTATTTCGGGCATGGCGGCCTATCAGGCCTTGTGCCGCGAAGCCGAGCAGGATTACACCGGCTATTGGGCGCGCCTGGCCGTCGATCATGTGAGCTGGCAAAAACCCTTCACGCAGGTGCTGGATGAGTCCAATGCGCCGTTTTACCAGTGGTTTGCCGATGGTCGGCTGAATGTGTCGTACAACTGTCTGGATCGTCATGTGGCGAGAGGACTGGGCGACAAAGTGGCGCTGATTTTTGAAGCGGATGATGGCCAGGTTACGCGGGTGACCTATCAGGAGTTGTTGCGACGCGTGGCGCAATTCGCCAATGGCTTAAAAGCGCGCGGTATCAAAAAAGGTGATCGCGTGCTGATCTATATGCCGATGTCAGTCGAAGGAATTGTCGCCATGCAGGCCTGTGCTCGCATCGGGGCGATTCATTCGGTGGTGTTCGGCGGCTTTTCGGCCAAGAGTGTGTATGAGCGAATTGTGGATGCGGGTGCTGTGGCCGTTATCACGGCCGATGGGCAGTGTCGCGGTGGTAAAACGATTCCGTTAAAGCCGGCGGTGGATGAAGCGCTTTCTTTAGGCGGTTGTGAGTTCATTCGCTCTGTCATCGTGTATCGCCGCACAGGCGGTGCATGCGCCATGACGGCCGGGCGCGATGTGCTGTGGGATGACGTGATTGCTGGTCAGTCAGATCTCTGCGAGCCGGAGTGGGTTGATGCTGAACACCCGCTGTTTATTTTGTATACCTCTGGTTCCACCGGACAGCCCAAAGGCGTGCAACACAGCTCTGGCGGTTATTTGTTGCATGCCATCCTGACCACCAAGTGGACGTTTGATCTCAAGCCCAACGATGTGTTCTGGTGCACCGCTGACATCGGCTGGGTAACGGGGCATACTTATGTGGCGTATGGCCCGCTGGCCTGTGGTGGTGCGCAAGTTGTTTTTGAAGGTGTGCCG
Organism: Rugosibacter sp.; assembly: GCA_036569545.1. GTDB lineage: Bacteria > Pseudomonadota > Gammaproteobacteria > Burkholderiales > Rhodocyclaceae > Rugosibacter. Next base: position 2,254 of record DATCQI010000008.1, read on the forward strand.
GTGTATCCGGATGCAGGGCGTTTCTGGCGCATGATTCAGGATCACAAGGTGAGCATTTTTTACACCGCGCCGACAGCGATCCGCTCGTTGATCAAGGCCGCCGAAACCACGCCTGGCGTCCATCCCTCGAAGTACGATTTATCGTCGTTGCGTCTGTTGGGCTCAGTTGGCGAGCCGATCAATCCTGCGGCGTGGGAATGGTATTACCAGAACATTGGGGGTAGCCGCTGCCCGATTGTGGATACTTTCTGGCAGACCGAAACCGGCGGCCACATGATTACCCCTTTGCCGGGTGTCACGCCCCTGGTGCCGGGTTCTTGCACCTTGCCTTTCCCCGGCATTCAGGCAGCGATTGTGGATGAGGCCGGGCATGAAATGGAGTGGGGCAAGAGCGGTATTTTGGTGGTGACCAAGCCCTGGCCGTCGATGATACGCACGATCTGGGGTGATCCGGAGCGGTTTAAAAAATCCTATTTTCCGCAGGATTTTCAAGGCAAGCTGTATCTTGCGGGCGATGGTGCCAGCCGCGATGCGCAAACGGGTTACTTCACCATCACGGGTCGTATTGACGATGTGCTCAATATCTCCGGGCATCGCATGGGCACAATGGAAATTGAATCGGCGCTGGTATCCAACCCCTTGGTGGCCGAGGCTGCCGTGGTTGGGCGTCCAGACGATGTGACCGGTGAGGCGATTTGCGCTTTTGTGGTACTCAAACAAGCGCGGCCCAGCGCAGAAGACGCCAGGAAAATCGCCAATGATTTACGCAATTGGGTGGCCAAGGAAATTGGCCCGATTGCCAAGCCGAAAGAAATTCGCTTTGGCGACAATCTGCCCAAAACCCGATCCGGAAAAATCATGCGCCGCCTACTGCGCAGTCTGGCCAAAGGCGAGGCCATTACGCAAGACGTGTCGACACTCGAAAACCCGCAGATTTTGGAGCAGTTAAGAGAGGCATCGTAAAGCTTCCATGTTGCCCATGCCGGCAATTTTTTATTTCAAGAGAAACGACAAATGATGACTGACAAAACTGTAATGGATGCCGCCGTTGTAAAAGCCGCAGTAGATGCTGTAATGAAGGGCAGAAAATCAGTCCGCGCTTTTTTGCCTGCTGCTGTGCCGCGCGAAACCATTGCCGAGCTGTTGCAAGTGGCCGCGCGTGCGCCATCAGGCACTAACACGCAGCCCTGGCAGGTACATGTGCTAACCGGCCAGATGCGCAAGCGGCTGGTCGATGAAGCCTGTCGCGCGTTTGATGCGAATGACACCAGCCATAAACCCGAGTATGACTATTACGCCAAGGAATTTTTTGACCCTTATCTTGCGCGGCGGCGCAAAGTGGGCTGGGATCTCTATGGCCTGCTGGGCATCAAAAAAGGAGAGGCGGAAAAAACCCGTGCCCAGCATCGCAAAAATTACACCTTGTTTGACGCCCCGGTGGCCTTGATGTTCGTGATTGATCGTCGCCTGGCCATGGGCAGCTGGCTTGATTTTGGCATGTTTTTGCAGAACGTCATGTTGGCTGCTCGTGCGCGCGGGCTGGATACCTGCCCGCAAGCAGCGTGGATTGATTACCATCGCATCATCGGCCCGCTGCTCGATCTGGGTGAGCACGATCAGCTGGTGTGCGGCATGGCACTGGGTTACGCGGATACTGCTGCTGTGGTGAATACGCTAGTGACTGAACGCGCCGCGCTGGAGGAATTTGTGCATTTCCATGACTGAAGCCACTGACCTTTCGCGGCAACGCATCGACAAATGGTTGTGGGCGGCGCGGTTTTTTAAAACACGCCGCTTGGCAACTGAAGCCATCGATGCCGGGCGGATCAAACTCAATGGTCAGCCGGTGAAGCCCTCGCGCGAGGTCAAGTGTGGTGATCTGGTGGAAATGAAGTTGGGTGACATGCTTTGGATAGTATGCGTGCGTGGCACCAATGCGCAGCGCCGCCCCGCGCCTGAAGCGCGCATGCTCTATGCAGAAACGCCCGAAAGCGTGGCGCATCGAGCCCAGCAGCGCGAAATGAAACAAATGGCACCGACGCCCGGCGCGACGTTGCGCGGACGTCCCACGAAAAAAGCAGGCCGGTTGATTCGAGGCTTTAATGAATAGCCTGCTAGGCAATCTCGTTGTATTCGTCTTCGGGTTTTTGCTCGGTGGCGGGCTGCTGGGTTTTCTGCTGCTCGTGCGCGTGCGCGAAATAAAAACGCAGCTGGCGGCGCGCGAAGCCGAGCTTTCTTTATTGCGCGACGAAAAGTCGGTGCTGGCGATACGGCGTGCCGAGCTGGAAACTGCGCTACAAACCGAGCGCACCTTGTTCGCCGAGCGACAAGCCACGCTGGAAGCCGCGCGCGACAGCTTTAGCGATGCTTTCAAAGTAATCTCGTCAGACGCACTGGCCAAGAACAACCAGTCCTTTCTCGAACTCGCCCGCGCCACGCTGGAAGCGCAGCAAGCTGCGGCACTAGCCGCCTCGAAAACCGATCTGGACAAGCGCCAGCAAACCATCGCTGAAATGGTGGTGCCCGTCAAGGCGACGCTGGAAAAATTCGAGCTGCAAATCGGCAACATCGAAAAGCAGCGCATCGACGCTTATGCCACGCTCACCGAGCAAGTGCGCCAGATGTCCGAAGTGCAAGGCGCGCTGCGCGCCGAGACCGGCAATCTGGTCAAAGCCCTGCGCGCACCGCAAACGCGCGGCCGCTGGGGCGAGCTGCAATTAAAGCGCGTGGTGGAAATGGCCGGCATGCTCGACCATTGTGATTTCTTCGAGCAGGAAAGCACTAATACCGAAGAAAGCCGCCTGCGCCCCGACCTCATCATCAAACTGCCCGGCGGCAAGAACATCGTTGTTGATGCCAAGGCACCGCTCGCCGCCTACCTTGAAGCACTCGAGGCGACCGACGAGCATGAAAAAAAACGCAAACTCGCCGATCACGCGCGGCAGGTGCGCGACCATCTCGTCAAGCTCGGCCGCAAGGCCTATTGGGAGCAGTTCCAGCCGACGCCGGATTTCGTCGTGCTGTTCCTGCCTGGCGAAATGTTCTATTCCGCAGCGTTGGAGGCCGATCCCTCATTGATCGAAGCAGGCGTTGATGCAAAGGTGATTCTCGCTACGCCGACCACGCTGATCGCCCTGTTGCGTGCGGTGGCCTACGGCTGGACGCAACAGGCACTGACTGAAAATGCCGAACGCATCAGCGCGCTGGGACGCGAGTTATACGAGCGCATCGCCGTGCTGGGTGACCACTGGGCCAGTGTCGGCAAGAACCTGAATGATGCTGTTTCGGCCTACAACAAGTCGGTGGCCACGCTCGAATCGCGCGTGCTGGTGACCGCGCGAAAATTTCAAGAGCTCAAGGTTACGGGTGAAGACAAGGAAATCCGCGACCTTATTCCCATCGAAGCACAGTCGCGTGCGGTGCAGGCAATTGAGTTGCTGCCGAATAACGAAAATAGCCATCTCTCGTGAATGCAAATTCGAGCAGGCCAGGACAGACTACATGTGTCACCACGCATGCCTTATTAACGCATGACACTGACTGATTTACCCGCTATTCTCCTGGCTGATTTACCCGGTGGCCCCGATGTTGTTGTGTTGTGTCCCACGGCGCGGCTGGCGGCGGATATGCGCCGGGCGCATGGGGCAGCACAGGTACGTGCGGGGGCGACGGCGTGGCATGCGCTGCTTAGCGCAACTCCGGCTCAATGGCTGGATCATTTGACTTCGGCGGCGTTGTTGCGCGGAGAGATTTCGCCATCGGCCTTGCCGGGGCGGTTTCTTACCCGGCCGCAAGAGCGCAGCGTGTGGGAGCTGGCGGTAGCTAATGATTTGAGCGCATTGTCAGGCGCAGACGACGTGGCTGGTTTGGCTGATTTATTTGATCGCGACGGCATGGCGCTGGCTGCGGCTGAGGCAGAAAGCGTGCGCCTGGCCTGGCGTATCACGGTGCCTGAGGCGTTGCAGACAGAAGAATATCGGGCTTTTTTGCGCTGGCGCAAGCAGGTGGAAAAAATCTGTGAGCCGGGTAACTGGCACACGGCAGATGCGGCGCTGATGTGGCGCATCGCCTGTATTGAGCGGGGGCTGGCAGGTTTGCCCGCGCAGGTGGGCGTCGCCGGTTTCACTGTGCCTGATCCGCTGCACGCACGTCTTTTGGCGGTGCTTGCGGCGCGCGGCGTGACTCTGTTTCAGGTGGATTTCAGCACTGCAGGAGCAACACTAGTCCGCATGGGTGAATGTGTGGATGCCGAGGCGGAATGTCAGGCCGCAGCGCATTGGGCGCACGCGATGCTGGCGCAAAATGCACAGGCTCGCGTGCGGATTGCGGTAGCCGATTTGCCTGGCCAAAGGCATCTGCTGACCCGCGCCCTCGAAGAAGCTTTGCATGCGGAATCGGTCGGTGCGGTAGATATGGCATGGGCAGCGCGAGAGCGCGATTATGCCTTTGCGACTGGCACGCCTCTGGCGGCAGAATCGCTGGTGGATGCGGGTTTGCAGTTGTTGCAACTGGCGGTGCGCCCGCAGCGCATGGCGCTGGCAGGCGCTGGTGCGTTGTTGTGCGGTCCGGGCTGGTCGGCTGACGTTACGGAAGCCGATGCGCGAGCGCAAGTGGAAGTGGCTTTGCGTAAGTTATTGCCGCCCGAGATGTCGCTGGAGCGCTGGCAACGTGCGCTGGTGCGATATTTAGTGCGTGGTTCAGCAGATCACTCTGCGCCGCAACTAGTTACGCATACAACGGTTTTGCTCGATGCCAGCCGCGATTTTGCGCAGTTGCGCCGCCAGTTGCCCAGCGCCTGGGGCGAGCGTTTTGATGCCGTGTTGATTGCGCTGGGCTGGCCGGGGCAGCGCCCGATGTGGCCTGCCGAGCGTGCTGCATGCGAGGCATTGCGCGAGGTTTTGGCGGCGTTAGCGCAGCTGGATGCGATGCTGGGCACGGTGACAGCAGGCGAGGCTTTGCGTCAGGTTCAGCGTCAGTGTCGCGATGTGCAATTTCACGCCCCGCGTGAGCACCCGCCGCGTGTTGAGGTGTGCACGCTGGCGGACGCCGTGGCCGGGCCTGTGGATGGTCTGTGGCTCTTGGGAATGAACGAGGGTGTGTGGCCTCTGGCACCGCACCCGAATCCTTTGTTACCGGCTGAATTGCAACGCCGCGCCGGGGTGCCTGCCGCACGCGCTGACAGCCTGACTGTGCAGGCGCAAACCATGCAAACGCTGTGGCTGAAGAGCGCGCCGACGGTGGTGTTTTCCTGGGCCGGCAGGGAAGGCGAGAAACAGCTTCAGCCGAGTCCGTTATTGAATGACATGATGCCCTATCGGCAGGATTTCCAGCAGGATCTGGAGTACACCGTTGCGCCCTTGCCAGAACAGGTACCAATGGAGCAGTTTGAAGATGCGCGTGCGCCGGATGTCACGGCAAACGAAGCGATTCATGGCGGCACGGCCTTGTTGCAGGCGCAGGCGCTGTGCCCGGCGTGGGGTTTTTATCGTTATCGACTGGGGGCCACCGTCTTGCCAGCGCCGACTTTCGGGCTGGATGCAAAAACCCGCGGTGCGCTGTTGCATCTGGCCCTGGAGCATTTCTGGCGTGGCCGCAGCCAGGTCGATCTGTTGCAGATGCCCGTGCCGGTGTGTGAAGCATTCATTCAACAGGCGGTGAATCATGCGCTGGAACAATTTCAGCAGCGGGCCATTGAGCCCTTGCCGATGCGTCTGGCGCAATTGGAAGTAGCGCGCTTGCAACGCGTGCTGGCGCGCTGGCTGGCAATTGAAGCGCAGCGTGCGCCGTTTCGGGTGGTGGCTTGCGAGGCGCGGCATGACTTGAATATTGAAGGCCTGCCAGTGCGTGTGGTGGTTGATCGTATTGATGAGTTGCCTGATGGCCGCTTGGTGATTATCGATTACAAAAGCGGACGCAGCGCCAGGGCGGATAGCTGGGCGCAATCGCGCATGGCCGAGCCGCAGCTGCCCGTTTACGCTGCGCTGGCTTTCCCTGATCGCGCGGTGGCGGCCGTGGTGCTGGCGCGTGTGGTGATGGATGAGGCAGGATTTTCTGGCGTGGCAGAAGAGGCCGGGCTGTTGCCCGATGTGCTGCCGCTGGATGCGCAGCGGCGGCGCTATGCCGAGGCCGACTTTCCGAATTGGCCCGCAGTGCGCGAGCGCTGGGCGGAGCGATTGACCGAGCTGGCGCTGGAAATACGCCACGGCTGTGCGGCGGTGGTGTTCGAGAATGAAAAAGATCTTGCGTATTGTGATGTCAGCCCGTTGTTGCGCGTTGCCGAGCGGAAAGCGCAATGGGAAAGCACAGTGCAGGAAAAAACGGCACGCGCACCATGATCAACGCCTTGCTGCAGGAAGATAAAGACAATCGCCAGCGCGCGCTGGACATGACGTCCTTCATTGTTGAAGCACCTGCAGGAGCAGGCAAGACAGAACTGCTCACCCAACGCTTTTTGCGGCTATTGGCCACGGTGGACGAGCCCGAAGAAATCATTGCCATCACCTTTACCCGCAAGGCCGCAGGAGAAATGCGACAGCGTATTCAAGAAAGCCTGCACGCCGCACATGCGGGTGTGCTGCCGGATGCCGAGCATAAGCGCATCACCTTCGATCTGGC
>DATCQI010000009.1:0-4297 GCA_036569545.1 Rugosibacter sp.
CTCGGCGCGCTCTGTCAGCACTTCGCAGGTCGCAAAGACTGCGCCGCGCAGTTGCTGCGCTGACCAGGGCAGGAAAAGCTCAGCCTCAATCAGATCTCGTTGAAAAAACGCGACGATGGCCTTATGCAGTTGCGCGACATCTTCAGGGCGGCGCGAGCTCATCACGATGCAATCCGGATATTTCTCGCGCAGCGTAGCTTCCTTTTCAGCTTGCGCGGCGGCATCACCTACATGGTCAATCTTGTTAAAAACGCGGATACGTGGCACGTCTTGCGCCTCGATTTCTTCGAGCACTTTGTCGGTGACTTCAAGCTGGCGCTCAAACCCGGGGTCGCTGGCGTCGATGACGTGGAGCAGGAGCGATGCATCCAGCGCCTCGTCCAGCGTGGATTTGAAGGAGGCGACCAGCCCGTGCGGCAGGTTCTTGATGAAGCCGACCGTGTCGCTGACCAACACGCGCGGCACGCTCTCGGGATAGAGGGCGCGCACGGTGGTGTCGAGCGTGGCGAAGAGTTTGTTGGCGACGAGCACTTCGCTGCCGGTAAGGGCGCGCATCAGCGTGGACTTGCCCGCGTTGGTGTAGCCGACGAGCGCGACGTTGGCGCCGCCTTGGCGATCTTGCCGCCGCGCGCGTTGCGTCTTGCGCTCGACTTCCATCGCGGTGATCTCCAATTGCAGTTCGGCGATGCGGTCGCGGATTTTGCGTTTATCCAGCTCGGTGTGCGATTCGCCAGCGCCACGGCCGCCCACGCCGCTGCGTTGCCGCCCTTGCGGTCCGGCGAGCTTGGCCGCTTCGCGCAGGCGCGGCGCCATGTAGCCAAGGCGGGCGATTTCCACCTGCGCCCGCGCCGCGCGGGAGCGTGCGTTGCGGTGGAATATCTCGAGGATGACCATGGTGCGGTCCATCACTTGGCAGCCGACGTCCTTTTCCAGATTGCGTGCTTGCGAGGGGGAGATTTCGTGGTCGACGAAGATGACTTCGATCGGTTGATCTGCGCTTGCTGTGGCCACATCTTTTGCCGCTGTGTTTGCCGCTGTGTTTATCTCATCACGCGCTGAGGGATGATCATCATCCGACTCCTCGTCCAGCGGTGGTTCGCCATTCACGAAGTGGCGTATCTCCTGCCGCTTGCCCACGCCCAGATAGGCGGTCGCATCGAAACCGGAACGCTTCTGCGTGAACGTGTGGATGACCGTAAACCCCAGTGTCTTGGCCAGTTCGCGCAATTCGGTCAGCGATGCTTCGAACTCAACATCGCTCACGCTTGGCAGCTGCACGGACGCTACGATGGCGTATTGGGGCTTTTCTTTGACTTCTTTTTGCATGCGGTGATGGTTTCTCTTGATTAGGTGAAAGGAGATAGTACCTGCTATGGGTACTCATCGGCATGCAGCCGCTAAATCACTGCGTGAAATTGCAGTGCAGCCAGATGCGCGTAAAGCCCACCCTTGGTCACTAAATCCGCGTGGGTGCCAGTTTCGACAATGCGCCCTTCTTCCATGACCAGGATGCGGTCAGCGCGTTGCACGGTGGCCAGACGGTGGGCGATGATCAGCGTGGTGCGGCCTTGCATGGCGGCTTCCAATGCGCCCTGCACCAGGCGTTCCGATTCGGCATCCAGTGCGCTGGTGGCTTCATCCAGCAGCAACAGCGGCGGATTTTTCAGCATGGCGCGGGCGATGGCAATGCGCTGGCGCTGGCCGCCGGAAAGCCGCACGCCGCGTTCGCCGAGAAAACTCTGATAGCCCTCGGGCAGCTTCTCGATGAACTCGTGCGCGGCCGCCAGGCGCGCGGCAGAGATCACTTCGCCATCGCTGGCGTCAGGCCGCCCATAACGGATGTTTTCCAGCGCGTTGGCAGAGAAGGTCACGCTGTCTTGCGGCACGATACCGATGGCATTACGCAGATCGGACAACCCAAGCTCGCGGATGTCGACGCCATCCAGCGTAATGCGCCCCTGCTGCGGATCATAAAAACGCAGCAGCAACTGAAACAGTGTCGTCTTGCCAGCGCCGGAAGGGCCGACCACGGCAATGGTCTCGCCGGGACGGATAGCGATCGAGATATGGTCCAGCGCCATGGTAAGCGGGCGGGATGGGTAGTGGAAAGTCACATCATCCAGAGTGAGTGAGGCGCCCTGGCCCGTTTGTGGCGGCAGCGTGAGGGGTATCTCTGGGGATTGGATGAATGATTCGGCAGCGAACAATTCAAGCAATCGTTCGGCAGCCCCGGCGGCACGCTGCACTTCGCCCAGCACCTCTGCCAGCCCGCCAATGGCGCCAGCAACCAGCACAGAGTAAAGAACGAACTGGCCCAGGTCGCCACCCGTCATGCGTCGTTCGATCACCGCATGTGCACCCAGCCACAGCACAAAGACGATGGCACCAAACACCAGCAGGATGGCAATCACCGTCAGCAGCGAGCGGGCGCGGATGCGGCGGATGGCGGTACTAAAAGCCGTATTCACCGAAGCGCCAAAACGCGCACTTTCCCGAGTTTCTTGTGTAAAGGCTTGCACCGTGGACATGGCATTGAGCACTTCGCCAGCCAGAGCGGAGGCATCGGCAACGCGATCTTGTGAATCGCGCGATAACTTGCGCACGCGGCGGCCGAAGACAACGATAGGCAACACGACTGCGACCAGCATGACAATAATGATGATGGAGAGCTTGAAGCTGGTGGCCATCATCATGGCCAGACCGCCGATGAACAGCAATAAATTGCGCAGCCCCATGGAAATGCTGGTGCCAACGACGGTCTGAATCAGCGTTGTGTCAGCGGTCAGTCGCGAGAGCACCTCGCCTGTACGAGTCGTCTCGAAAAACTGCGGGCTTTGCTCCAGTACATGGCCATACACGGCGGTGCGAATATCTGCGGTGACGCGCTCGCCAAGCCAGGAAACCGCATAGAAGCGTGCCGCCGTGGCTACCGCCATCACACAAGCAACACCGAACAGGGCAAGAAAATACAAATCGATATGGGCGCGGCTTTGGTTGCCGGAAGCACCAAAACCAAGATCAATCATCTGCTTGAAGGCATAGGGAATCGCCAGCGTCGCGCCAGCTGCCACCACAAGGGCAATGGCGGCAAAAACAAAGCGCATGCGGTAAGGCGCTAGAAACGGCAGTAAACCCTTGAGCATGGTCAAACGAGATTTAGGTGTTGAAGTCATGGCGATTTTTTACTTTTTTATTGACAGATTCGGGGTGAGGTTCCACGTCCGGCCTCTCTGAAGAATCGACTGAGGATAGGCAAAAAGCTATTTCTAGCGGCGTCCATCCCATCAGTTCCGCGAGCCGACAAATGACCCACTCGGCTTCTTTGCCGGTAAAGTCCGAAGCAGCGGTGGTTAAGCCCTGAAAACAGCGCACAAGCACTTCGGACTCCACACAGTTTTCCTTGAACACTAGAGTCTGCGCATGCTCGGTCAGCATAGAAGCCATATCCTCGCACTGCTCATATCGGGCAAGAACGACCTCTTGACGTGCATTGGGTCGGCTATGGCCGGGCAGGATGTACATGGCCATGAACGACTGCGGAATTTCAATCTGGTTGTCTATGGGCATGAGATAACAACCATCACCCACCGCTTAACCCGTCGACTTATTCCACCGTCACTGATTTGGCGAGGTTGCGTGGCTTATCAACGTCCGTACCTTTTACTAGCGCCACGTGATACGACAGCAATTGCAAGGGCACAACATGCAGCACCGGGCTGAGCAGACCATAGTGCTCAGGCAGGCGCAGCACATGCACGCCAGGCTCTTCTTCTACCACCGAATCCGCATCGGCAAACACATACAGCTCGCCGCCGCGCGCGGCGACTTCTTTCAAATTGGATTTCAGTTTTTCGAGCAAGGCGTCATTGGGTGCAATGCTGATCACGGGCATGTCTTTATCCACCAGCGCCAATGGGCCGTGCTTGAGCTCGCCTGCAGGGTAGCCTTCGGCATGGATGTACGAAATTTCTTTAAGCTTTAGCGCGCCTTCCAGCGCGATGGGATAATGCTGGCCGCGACCCAGAAAAAGCGCGTGATGCTTGTTGGCAAATTGAGTGGCCCATGCCTTGATGTCGGCTTCGCCCGCCAGCACTTTTTGCACTGCCACGGGCAGGTGACGCAATGCTTTCAGATGCTGCGCTTCGGCCTCTGGCGTCAGTCGGCCAGCCTGCTTGGCTAATGTGGCAGCGAGGAGAAATAACGCGGCTAACTGCGTGGTAAATGCCTTGGTTGAAGCCACGCCGATTTCAGGGCCGGCCCGCGTTAAAAAGCGCAAGGCACACTCGCGCACAATCGC
>DATCQI010000010.1:0-3998 GCA_036569545.1 Rugosibacter sp.
CAAATCAAGCACCTCGAATCTGAAGGCATCCAGTTGCAGTTTGTGTTTCTGGATACGCGCACGGATATCCTGATCCAGCGATTTTCTGAAACGCGCCGTCGCCATCCTCTGGCGGGTGACGATATCACGCTGGAAGAAGCGATCAAGAATGAACGCGAAGCGCTGACTTTTCTTGCGTCCATCGGGCATCACATTGACACCAGCCATCTGCGGCCGAATGCCTTGCGCGCCAGCATCAAGGATTTCATTTTGACAGATACGAAGCACGGGCTGACGTTATTGTTTGAATCGTTTGGTTTCAAGCATGGGCTGCCGCTTGATGCTGATCTCGTGTTTGATGTGCGCTGCCTGCCCAACCCGCACTATGATCCTGCACTACGTCCCCTTACCGGGTGCGATGCAGAGGTTATCGCCTTTCTTTCGGCAGAAGAAGAAGTGTGCCGCATGGAAGAAGATATCCGCCGGTTTATCACCTCGTGGTTGCCGGCCTACAAGCGGGATAACCGGGTTTATTTGACCGTTGCCATCGGTTGTACCGGCGGGCAGCACCGCTCGGTTTATCTGGCAGAGCGACTGGCCAACCATTTTCAGGACCAGGCCAATGTGCTGGTACGCCATCGTTCTCTGGCGGAATGAAAGCAGTATTGCCTGACGATCTGCGCGAAGTTTTCAGCAAGGCAGGCTCTTTAGGTTCATGGCACAAGCACCTCAAAGCGGGCGATTGGGTGGTTTTGTTTTTCAGTTGTGTGCTGGTTGTTTTTCTCTACACGCTGCTGTGGCGAGGTGGCGTGGCGGATCGTGCCATTGTTAAGCGCGATGGCAAAACAGTCATTGAGATCAGCCTGAATGATTCACGCAAGGCCAGTGTAGACGGCCCATTGGGTGCTACCGTGATAGAAGTGCAACCTGGCCGCGCGCGTGTCTTGTCCGACCCAGGCCCGCGCCAGTATTGTGTGCAGCAAGGTTGGCTGACGCGCGCCGGTGCCGTGGCTATCTGCGCGCCGAATCACATCACGCTGCAATTGAATGGCCGCAACGTGGGCTATGACTCTCTCAACTATTGAACTGCCGGTAACCGAGGATGATCGCCGCATCGCGCGCTACACAGCGGCGGCGATTGCGCTCACGGTGGCTGAAGCCGCGCTGCCCAGCCCCTTGCCCGGCATCAAGCCGGGGCTGGCCAATATCATTGTGCTGGTGGTATTGTTGCGCTATGGTTGGCGGGATGCGGCCTGGGTGAGTTTGTTGCGGGTTGTCGCCGGTAGTCTGCTGATAGGGCAACTTTTTGCACCGGGCTTTTTTCTTGCGTTAGCGGGCGCAGTGAGCAGTTTGGGGGCGCTGTTTTTGGCCGCGCAGTTGCCGCGACGCTGGTTTGGCGCGGTGACGATCAGTCTGCTGGCTGCTTTTGCGCATATTGGTGGCCAGCTTGTGCTGGCGAGGTTATGGCTGGTGCCGCATGACGGCGTGTTTTATCTGGCACCGCTATTTGCCACAGCGGCCCTGGTTTTCGGCACGATTAACGGCTTGATCGCCGCGCACTTGCTCAAGCAGGCTGAGACAAGTTGAGTTCTTCGAGAATGCGCCGGACTGGCGCGGGCAATGCAACCGTATCCAGAGTAGTTAAATCAAGCCAAATGAAACCTGCTTCCATCGCACCGGGGCGCAAGCTCACGTGGCACACCAGCGGCGTGATGTGCAGGCGAAAATGGGTGAAGACGTGTAGAAAACTCTTGTCCAGTATCGGATTCAAAAGCCCGTTTCTGGACGGCACAGGGGATACGGCAAGCATGCGGGCACCGAATTTTTTTTCAACATACGCAGCAGTATTTTCTTCTGGCGACAATTCCGGCAGAGAACGCAGGCCACCCCAAATGCCCACTGGCGGACGGGTTTCCAGCAGCACGCGATTTTTATGCACGAGCACCAGAAGGGTGACGTGGCGGTCAGGTTTCAAACGGCGCAGTTTTTTTTGCGGCAACTCGGCGATGCGTCCGGTGGCACGCGCTACGCAAATGTCTTCCAACGGGCAAACGGCACATTGCGGTTGGCTGCGCGTGCACAGCGTGGCGCCCAAATCCATCTGCGCCTGAATGTAGGTAGCCATATTTTTGGCTAAATCACGTTTTGGCAACCGCTTCGGCAACAAATCTTCGGCGTGTTGCCAGAGCCGACTTTCCAGCGCTGCTGTGCCGGGTATTCCTTCAATGCCGAAGGTGCGGCACAGAACGCGTTTGACATTGCCATCCAGAATCGGCACGCGCGCACCAAAGCACACCACAGCGATCGCGTTAGCGGTGGAGCGGCCAATGCCGGGCAACTCGGCAATGATTTCCGGCGCTTCTGGAAACACACCGCTATATCGTGTCATCACCGCACATGCTGCCGCGTGCAAGTTGCGCGCACGGGCGTAATAACCCAGCCCACTCCACAATGGCATGACGTCTTCAATTGGCGCAGCAGCCAGCGATTCAAGCGTGGGGAAGCGCGCCAGAAAGCGGTGGTAGTAAGGAATGACCGTGACCACCTGCGTCTGCTGCAGCATGATTTCCGACAGCCAGACGCGGTACGGGTCGCGCGTGTTTTGCCAGGGCAGATCATGCCGCCCGTGCTGCGCGTGCCAGCGGATGAGGCGGCTGGAAAAACTTTTGCTCAAGGTTTTTGGCGGGTTAATCGCTTTTAACCGGTTTCACCAGGCTGGCTGAAAGCTTTGCTCTAACGCGCGCCTCATCGGTGGTGTCGGCTGTCGCCAAAGCGACGCCCATGCGGCGCTTAACAAAACTTTCCGGCTTGCCAAATAATCGCAAATCGGACTCCGGCACGCGCAAGGCTTCTGCTACGTCCTCAAAGGCGATGCCTTTGGCATCCATGCCGCCATAGATCACCGCCGAAGCACCTGCACGACGCAAGCGGGTATCCACCGGCAGGCCCAGAATGGCGCGTGCATGCAGCTCGAATTCGGACAAGCGCTGTGTGGCCAGCGTCACCAGCCCGGTGTCATGGGGGCGCGGGCTGACTTCGGAAAACCAGACATCGTCCCCCTTGATGAACAGCTCGACGCCAAAGAGGCCGCGCCCGCCGAGATTGCCGGTGATCGCGCGCGCCACATCGCGTGATTTTTGCAGCGCCACGGCCGACATAGTCATCGGCTGCCAGGATTCAACATAGTCGCCATTCACTTGCACATGGCCGATAGGTTCGCAGAAAAAAGTTTCCACTTCACCCGAGGTACCCACGGCACGCACTGTTAATTGGGTGATTTCATAATCAAAATCAATAAAGCCTTCGACAATCACCCGTCCCGCGCCCACGCGGCCTCCGGCTTGCGCGTAGTCCCATGCTGTGGCTACATCCGCTGCCGATTTAATCAGTGATTGGCCTTTGCCGGATGAAGACATCACTGGCTTGATGATGCAGGGGTAGCCGATGCAGTTATCAATCGCAGCTTGCAATTCATCCAGCGTATCGGCAAAGCGGTAGGGCGACGTTGGCAGGCCAAGCTCTTCTGCTGCCAGCCGACGAATGCCTTCGCGGTTCATGGTCAGCTGGGTCGCTCGTGCGGTAGGAATAATTTCGGGTCCTGCCCCCGCACGGTTTGCTTGTTCGATTTCAGCCAATGTCGCCGTGGCGATAGCCTCGATTTCGGGCACTACCAGGTGCGGTTTTTCTTTTTCGATCACTGCGCGCAAAGCCGCGCCATCCGTCATATTGATCACATGGCTGCGATGCGCCACCTGCATGCCGGGTGCATCGGCGTAGCGATCAACGCCAATCACCTCGCAGCCCAGGCGTTGCAATGCGATAATCACCTCTTTGCCAAGTTCGCCGCAGCCCAGCAGCATGACGCGCGTGGCAGAAGGCGACAACGGTGTGCCGATGCGAGCATTTGTTTTCATCATCAATCCTTGTTGTAAAGCAGCTATCGATGGCTGATTTTAGCCGACCATTGATAGTCGAATCTGAATCCGTGTTCAATCCCATGTCCCAATCCACATCCCAAA
>DATCQI010000011.1:0-10834 GCA_036569545.1 Rugosibacter sp.
TATGCCCTGAAGGACGCGTGATTATCTGAACCCGGCATTCGCTTTATTCCAGGCTACCCAGCCGGTGAGGATGATGATGGCATGAATAATCAACGTGGTCACGCCCATCCATAACACCTCGTGGCTGTAAGTAATGCTGTAAATATCCCAAATGCCATCGACTATTTCAGTCACGATGGCCACCGGAATGATGGCAATGTATTTCATGGGATTACGGGCACCCCACAGTGCAACCACGCCAATGGCAGCGAGCTGAATGCCGACAATGACCCAGGCCTCGGTTAGTAAGCGGAACACCGGTTCAGTCTCGTAGAGCGCAATGCCGGGGTACATCTTCGGCAGCGTTGGGCCAAATACAGAAGGCCAGGTCAGCACGGCATTGAATACATACCAAAGTCCAAGAACAATCAGCCAGTTGCGGGTGAATTTCATTATTGCCTCCTTATTGATTTTTGGTTTGTCAAACAGGTCACATCTTAGCTTAATCCAGCACGTGCGAGACCAGCCCGTCAGCGAGCTTGGGTTCAAACCAGGGGGCCAGAGTCGACGCGCTTTTCCAGATCGCCCAACCTGCGAATGCCACTACGAAATCAATACGCTTGTCGTGATGCAGATTGGCGAAGCCGCTAGGGCGACAAGCAGTGCTATCGCTGTTCGCTTGATCTGATGGGTGTCTGGCGCGATTCTTCACAATCATGAAGTGAAGAGGCGGGCAGAGGGCGTAATCAGCAACGCAACCGACATATTGAGAGACTGAAAACCGGCGGCCCACGTCGCCCTGGGATCGTTTGCTCGCTTGACAGCGACCGACTAATGGGTATGACTAATGGGTACTCCGATTATTCTTGTTTTTTTATTATTTCTCGTAATTCCCTAGTCGCAATGATGAGTCACGACTACCCTCATGGCGGCTTTTCCATCAATAGCGGTACATAAACGACAAGCCCTGCTGAAGCAGAACTTGTCGTGGTGGACCGTTTATCTCAACCGCGCCTACGTCGGCTAAAGCCGAGTCCTGCGAGTCCGAGCCCCATTAGCGCCAGTGTGGTTGGTTCGGGTACGGTCTGACCGTTGCCACTATCGTAACCACTGAAGCCGACGCTACCGTAGTCGCTGATGTCAGTGCCATTATTGTAAGCATGGCAATCGTTGGAGATAGTGTTGGTATCCATGGTCACCGCAGCATTTAGCGCGATAGCCCTGCCGCACAGAATCTTTGCGGTGGTATTCAGGGTGATGCTCTGATCCGCGAGAATATTTCCTGCGAACGCCGTGCTGGTACCGAGCGTCGCGGAGCTGCCGACCTGCCAATACACGCCGTAATCTGCACCGAGAACGCCATTGACCACGTTGACAGTCGAGGCGCTTGCGGTCGTGAGCGTGCTCCCGATCTGAAACACCCAGAGTGCATCGAGATTGTTTTGGGCGTCTAGATAGAGATCGTTCGTCAATTGAGCCGACGTGTTAAATTTATAGACGCCCGGGAGCAGCGGGTTAGAACTGTTATAGAAGCCCAGATCCGTGCCACTCAAGTTGCCACCAGTGGGCGACAGGTTAAAAAGAGCATTGTACGCAGTGAGGGCATCAATCTGAGCCTGCTGAGCGACCGCATCAGTCTGGTGTACCGTTCCTGTGAGGGTGATGTTCCCCAGGCCAGTAATCGAAGTGCCTGGATAAACACCCAGATCTCCCCAGAGGGTAGTCGAGCCGGTATTAGTCACCGTCGAGGCACCCAGAACCGCGAAACTTTGCGCCGAACCTAGAAAAGGCGTCGCCAATGCTGGAGAGGCGCCGTAAAGTGCGCCAATCAATGCCAATGACAGTACCGACAAGTATTTTGATGTTTTCATTACATACACTCCTAAATTGGTTATGCACCTTAAGTTAGTTAAGGCTCCGCCAAATGACGGTAAAAATCACTTTACTAACGTGCGGCTACGGCAAGTTAAAGCACAGGTGCAAGAACCGCATTACCGTTATTGAACTGATTTAGCTATTCAAGACAAGCAAAAATCGTGCAAATTATATATTTTATTGATTTAATTATATATTTTTTTATATTTTGGCTGATATAAGCACTAGATGTAAAGTTTCCCGACGAATATATTGCACTCACAGCATCGGTTTCCCCTGTTGCATTGCCAACGCACGGTCTAAATCCTAATTTTTACCGTGGAGCAGGGAGGGGGAGAGAACGTCATGCCTTGCGGAGATTTTGGGTTCACTCATCGGGCGAGCGACCATGGCAGCGCATGCGCCTAAAAGTTACTGCAACTTCGGTGTGCTTTGCGGCGAGAGGTTTTCCGGGAATCAATCCAGCACGTGCGAGACCAGCCCGTCAGCGAGCTTGGGTTCAAACCAGGTGGATTTGGGCGGCATCACCTGGTTGCTGTCGGCCACGTTCATGAGTTGTTGCATACTGGTCGGAAACAGGGCGAAAGCGGCGGCCATTTCGCCCGAGTCAACGCGCTTTTCCAGCTCAGTCAGACCTCGAATGCCGCCCACAAAATCGATGCGTTTATCGCGGCGCAGGTCGGTAATGCCAAGCAGGGGGCCTAGCAGATGTTCGGAGAGCAAAGAGACGTCAAGGCTTGCTACCGGGTCGTTGGGAATAAGTTCTGTTTTGATGGTGAGTCGATACCATTCACCGGTTGAAGATTCTCCAGGTTTTCCACCGAGATACATGCCAAACTCGCCAAGGCAGGAGGGGGTTACGCGCGTTGGCGATTTTTCGACGGTGAACGCGGTTTGGCACCGTGTCACCAGCGCCGTCCTACTGGATACCGCTCCGCATAACTTTTCGAGACCATTCAAGTCTTTGACGACACGGTTGTAATCCAGAATTTTCATCTGGTGGTGCGGAAAGATGACGGCTAAAAAGTAGTCTGAGGCGAGCGTAAAACCATCCTGTCGCCGCGCGGCAGCAACGCGGGATGCGGCTGCAGAACGGTGGTGCCCATCGGCAATATAAAGTGCTTCCATTGCGTCGAAGGTGCGCGTGAGCGCATCAATGGTGGTTGCATCACGCACCACCCAGATTTCATGGCGTATGCCATCGTTCGCCGTGACATCTGCTTCCGGTGTGCCTTGAGCTGCGTTTGCGATTAGCTCATCGGCTTGAAGTGACGCTGGATAGGCCAGCAGCACGGGGCCAGTTTGTGCGTTTAAGGCTTCAATCTGGCGCACGCGATCATCCTCTTTATCCGGCCGGGTGAACTCATGTTTGCGAATACGATTGCTGTTGTAGTCCGCCACGCTCGCGGTGGCGACCAAGCCGGTTTGCACATGCTGGCCCATGGTCAGGCGGTAGATGTAATAGCAGGGCGTATCGTCACGCAGCAGCACGCCAGCGCTCAGCATCCTGGCTAGGTTGCGCGCGGCCATGGCATACACTTCGGGTGAATAGGGATCGGTGTCTGCGGGCAGGTCAATCTCGGGTTTGGAAATATGCAGGAAGGACCAGGGTTTGCCAAATGCGCGCTGGCGTGCCTCATCGCTGGAGAGTACGTCGTAGGGCGGGGCAGCAATTTCAGCCGCACGACCCGGGGCAGGCCGCAGGCCGCGCAAGGGGGTGATGAGATGCGAAGTTATCAAGGACTGTGTAAATGGCATGGTCAAAGGCTCAGATTTTGAGAGAGTTGATTTTTCAGCTAACTGGTAAGTTTCGTAAATAATTGATGTAACGCGGAAACACGTTCTTGCAGTGTGGCGGTGCTTTTTTGCCAGGAGAGTTTGTCCTGGCCCGCGAGTTTTATGGTGCGTTCTTTTTGAATCAGTTGAATGATTTTTGCCGGATCAATGGGTGGGTTGGGAACGAATTGCAATTGTATCGCGGCCGGGCCGGCATCCACTTTCTTGATACCTAATGCGCGCGCAGCGAGTCGAATGCGATGGGTCTCCAGCAGCGCGAGGGATTGGTTAGGCAGGGCACCATAGCGGTCGATGAGTTCTTCTTGCAGCAGGCGCAGCTCATCCTCGTTTTCGCAGTTGGCCAGGCGCTTATAAAGCATCAATCGTTCATGCACATCCGAACAATAATCCTGAGTGAGCAGGGCAGGCGTGTGCAAATTGATTTCAGCGGTGAGCGCTAGCGGCATGGTCAAATCTGGAATGTCCTTGCCTGCTTTCAAGGCGGCCACAGCGGCATTGAGCATGTTGGTGTACATTGCAAACCCAATTTCGTGAATCTCGCCGCTTTGGCTTTCGCCCAGCACTTCGCCCGCGCCGCGAATTTCCAGATCATGCATGGCGAGAAAAAAGCCCGAGCCGAGTTCTTCCATGGCTTGAATGGCATCCAGCCGGCGCTGTGCCTGAGGGCTGGGTTTGGCGTCTTCGTGCGTGAGCAGATAGGCGTAAGCCTGATGGTGCGAGCGGCCTACACGTCCGCGTAATTGATGCAGTTGCGCGAGACCGAATTTATCGGCCCGATTGATGATGATGGTGTTGGCGTGCGGGTTATCAATGCCGGTTTCAATGATGGTCGAACACAACAGCAGGTTGTGTTTTTGCTGCGTGAATTCACGCATCACGCGCTCGAGTTCCCGCTCGGGCAACTGGCCGTGACCAATCACAATGCGCGCTTCGGGCAACAGGGTTTGCAAGCGGCCGCACATATTTTCGATGGTGTCGACTTCGTTGTGCAAGAAATACACCTGGCCGCCACGCTTGAATTCCCGCAAGCAGGCTTCGCGGATTTGCCCGGTGGACCATCTGCTGACAAAGGTTTTAATCGCCAGGCGTTTTTGCGGCGGGGTGGCGATTACTGAAAAATCACGCAGACCATCGAGCGATAAGCCCAGCGTGCGCGGAATGGGCGTGGCGGTCAGTGTGAGCACGTCCACTTGCGCGCGGAGCGCCTTGAGTGATTCTTTTTGGCGTACGCCAAAGCGGTGTTCTTCGTCAATGATGATAAGGCCGAGGCGGGCGAAAGTGACGTCTTTTTGCAGCAGGCGATGGGTGCCGATGAGAATATCAATCTTGCCTTGTGCCACCAGTTCAATCGATTCGGCTTGCTCTTTGGCATTCTTGAAGCGGGAAATTTCAGCCACCTTGACAGCCATACTGGCAAAGCGGTCGGCAAAATTTTGATAATGCTGTTCGGCCAGCAAAGTGGTGGGGCAAAGCACAGCCACTTGTTTGCCGTCGGCCACCGCGATGAAGGCTGCGCGCATGGCGACTTCGGTTTTGCCAAAGCCGACATCGCCACAGACTAGCCTGTCCATTGGCTTTCCCGATGTCATATCGGCAATCACCGCCTGAATAGTGGTTAGCTGATCAGGTGTTTCTTCAAAGCCGAAGCCATCAGCGAAGGCTTCCATGTCGTGTGCATTAAAACTAAAGCGATGTCCTTCGCGGGCGGCACGCTGGGCATACAGATGCAATAACTCAACCGCTGTATCGCGCACTTGTTCGGCAGCCTTTTTCTTGGCTTTTTCCCATTGCCCTGAGCCTAGCGTGTGCAGGTGGACAGATTCCGGATCAGCCCCGCTGTAGCGGGTAATGACATGCAATTGAGCAACGGGCACATACAGCTTGGCGTTATCGGCATATTCAAGATGCAAAAACTCGGTGTTGCCCTCGCCTAAATCCATATGCACCAGGCCAAGATAGCGGCCGATGCCATGCTGCTCATGCACTACGGGGTCGCCAATGGTGAGCTCGGACAGATCACGCAACCAGCCTTCGAGATTGGCCCGTCGCGCTTCGCTGCGGCGGCTGCGCGGCCGTGCTGTGGCGGCATACAGCTCGTTTTCGGTGATCAGCGCAATGCCATCGAGCAAAAATCCGCCGGAAAGCGGCCCCACGCACAACATGAGTGGGTGATCGCTGAGTAAAAATTCGGCAAAGTCGGCGCATGGAGTGGCGTTTAAATGATGTGTTGCCAGATAGTCATGCAAGGTTTCACGGCGACCGGGAGATTCCGTTAGCAGGAGTACGCGGCGCGGTTCGCTGGCGAGAAAGCTGCGCAGATGTGCGACTGGATCGTCTGCTTTGCGATCGACAGCTAATGGCGGCAGCTGATGATGCGTATGGGTGGCAGACGCCATATCCGAAGGGTGCTTTCCAGAAACGGGCTCAAGGCTTCGCGGCGTACCACCAGCGCCGACTTTTTGTGGCTTTAGCGTCCACTGCGGCCAGGCGTTGGCGGCAATAAAAAATTCTTCGTCGCGTAAAAATAATTGTTGCGGGGGTAACACCGGGCGACTGCGGTCACCGCCCAGCATTTTGTAGCGGCTATTAGTGTCTGCCCAGAATTCGGAAATCGCGCCTGCGATATCGCCATGCAACACCAACTGTGCTTCGGCGGGCAGGTAGTCGAACAAGGTAGCGGTAGTATCAAAAAACAGCGGCAGGTAGTATTCAATTCCTGCCGGGAAAATGCCGTTTGAAACATCTTTATACAAACTGATGCGCGACGCATCGCCTTCAAAGGTTTCGCGAAAGCGCTGGCGGAACATGGTGCGGCCGGTATCCCCTGCGGGAAATTCCCGCGCGGGCAGCAAGCGAATGTCAGGCACGGGGTAAAGCGTGCGTTGCGTATCCACGTCAAAGCTGCGCAAGGTTTCAATCTCATCGTCGAATAATTCGATGCGATAGGGCAAAGGCGTGCCCATGGGGAACAGGTCGATCAAGCCGCCACGCACGCTGTATTCACCGGCTGCAACGACTTGCGTGACGTGCTGATAGCCCGCCAGAGTGAGCTGGGCGCGGAGTTTGTCAATATCCAGACGCTCGCCTTTTCTCATGAAAAACGTATGTCCGGCTAAAAACGATGGCGGGGCCAGCCGCGAGATCGCGGTGGATGCGGCGGTAATGAGTACATCGCATTCATTGCGCGAGACGGCGTGCAATGTAGCCAGACGTTCCGAGACTAAATCCTGGTGCGGCGAAAAATGGTCATACGGCAGGGTTTCCCAATCCGGTAACAGGTGGGCGCGCAGTTGCGGTGCAAACCAGGCAATTTCTTCAACCAGCCGCTGCGCTTCTAACGGGCTCGCCGTAATCACCGTCAGTAGATGCCCCGGACGGAAAAGCCGGGCCATGGCGAGGGCATCGATCGAAGCGGAAAATGTGGGCAAATCGAGACGTTGCCCCGGTTTGGGTTGTACAGGGGGTGACAGCAGAGAATTCAAGGCGAAGACCATCAGACAGCACAGGCAGCGGAAAAGCGTGGAATTATACGCACCGCCTGTCAGCTGCCATTAACGACGATCAAGCGGGCATTAAACAAAATACAGCAGGCCGATGATCAATCCGATGGCAACAGCCAGCATGCCGAACATGGTGCGACGAGCCAGTGCGGGTCCTCCCAGCACCACAATGAGGCCACTTTTAAATACCAGATTGGATAGCAAGGCCAGCGTAATTGTGGTCACCGTCTGATGGGTACTGAGTTGTGCCGCATCAAACAGGCGCAGCGCCGAGAGCGTGATGGGATCCACATCGGTTAGCCCGGAAATCAGGGCCAGCAGATACAGCCCTCCATTGCCGGCAATATCCTTTAACCAGGCAGACAAGACGAGGATTAGCGCATAGAGTGCGCCAAAAGTCAGCGCCGTCTTGATTTCTGTCGGATTGTTTATTTCCGGCATGGGCGGCGTTTCGTTACTATCACGGTGTTGTTGTCGCCATACCCACCACACTGCCAGCAATCCCATCAACAGGCCACTACCCAGCACGTGCGCCAGCGGGGCAATGAGAGGCGGTGAGATGAGCGCGGCAATAAAGCCAATACGCACCATTACTATCAGCGTGGCAAGCAGCACAATCACCCCGGCAACAGGTATTAGTGATGCTTTTTGGCGGGCATGCCGCGAGAAAATAACTGTTGTGGCAGTAGAAGAAACCAATCCGCCAAAAATACCCAGCAATATGGCGCCGTGACGTGTGCCAACTAAACGCAGCGCGGTGTATCCGGCCAGTGAGACGCCAGAAATAAGCACAACCATCCACCAGATATGGTGTGGATTAAGGGCGAGGTAGGGGCCGAAATTCTGGTTGGGCAAAATGGGCAAAATCACCAGTGACAAAACGCCAAATTGCAACATGGACAGAATATCTTTAGGCGTCAGGCGCAGGGTCATGTCATGCAGTTGGGGTTTGAAATACAGCAGCATCGTAGTGATGATGCCCAGCATGACAGCTAGCGATGCATGACCGTACCAGACAATGGCACCTAAGGTGTAACACACCAGCAGGGCCACAACAGAAGTGGTACCTGGGTCGCCATTGTCCAGCGGGTCGGTGGCGAGCGAGGTAATCATCATGGCGGCTATGCTGATGAACCCGACTGCCAGAATCCAGCTGTTGCCGGTGGTTTGCGTTAGCAATGCGGCTAGACATCCCAAGAGGCCAACCAGGGCAAAGGTGCGCAGACCCGCTTTGATGTCGGGTTGACGTTCCCGCTCAAGGCCGATCAAAAGACCAATGCCCAGGCTGGTGGCAAAAGCTTGCAGTGTTGCGTAGTCTGGGTCGAAGGGAGGCATGATGTGTGTATTTTATGTCTGTGCAGGGCAAGACGCGTGGTGGGTTGTTGCAGCGGGCTTGAATACTATTGACCATTAGGTCAAAAGTGGATAGAGTTCATGGATTTCATCCTGTCAGCTTTTTGCCATTCTTAGCTGGTTTTTGGTGAGGCATTCATGGCTAAAAATAGCCATGACAGGGGTCAGAGAAAAATCAATAACATACAAGGAAGAGCATGTGACTATGAGCAATGGAGGCGTAGGCCGCTTTGACGGCAAGGTAGCGGTTATCACTGGAGCGGCACAGGGCATCGGTTTTGCTGCTGCGCAGCGCATGGGGCGGGAAGGTTGCCGTATTGTCATCGCCGACTTTTCGGCAGGCCCGGCAGCCGAAGCCGTGGCAGCGCTCAAGGCCGAAGGCATTGAAGCCATTGCTACAGTGGGTGACTTGAGCGTGTATGCCCAGGCCGAGGCGGCGATGCAAGAAGCGAAACAGGCTTTTGGGGCGATTCATGTTCTGGTCAATAACGTGGGCGGCACGATCTGGATGAAGCCTTTTTGGTATTACACCGAAGAAGAGATTCGTACCGAGGTTAACCGTTCCTTCTGGCCCACGATGTGGTGCGCGCGTGCTGTGCTGCCCATCATGCGGGAGACAGGCGGCGCTATTGTCAATGTCGGCTCGAATGCAGTGGAAGGTGAATATCGTATTCCCTATTCGGCATCCAAAGGCGCGGTTGAAGCTTTGACCACCGCACTGGCAGTTGAGGTGGCCGGCTTTGGCATTCGCGTGAATTGCATCGCGCCTGGCGGTACAGCAGCACCGGAGCGCAAGACGCAGCGTAATGTGAAGCCTATTACAGAGCAGGATAAAGAGTGGCAAGCGCAATTCATGATGCTGTTAAAGGATGAAGAACTGCTCACGCCGTGGTCTACTGCCGAACAGCAAGCGGGAGTTATTGCCTTTTTAGCGTCGGAGGATGCAGCACATATCACGGGTGAGATTATTCACACCGGCCGTCGCGGCAAACGATTGTTTGACATGCTGGGATTTGTGCCTTAGGGGTTGATGCTGCGCGCGATTATCCACTGTTAATCATCGGCTATGAGGAGTCTTGGTTTCAGTAGATTTGATAAAAAGGAGTAATTGATATAATGAAACCAGGTGAGTTGATTGATCAATCAACCGGCGCACAGCGGCGGAAAATTTATTCCGACCAGGCTATCTACGAGCAAGAAATGGAACGTATTTTTGGTCGTTGCTGGTTATTCCTGGCACACGAATCGCAGATTTCGAATCCGGGTGACTTTTTCCGCACCTACATGGGTGAAGATGATGTGCTGGTGATTCGTCAGGAAGATCGCAGCATCAAGGCTTTTCTCAATAGTTGCACACATCGTGGTAATCGCCTTGTGCGTGCTGATCGTGGCAATGCTCGTGCCTTTGCCTGCAACTATCACGGCTGGGCTTTTGGAATTGATGGCAATCTGGCTACTGTACCGCTCGAACGCGAAGTGTATTTCAACGAAATTGACAAAGATCAGTTTCGGCTGGTTCCTGTGGAGCGTGTTGCTTCTTACCGAGGGCTGATTTTCGGCTGCTTTGATAAAGATGCGCCTGCGCTGGAAGATTATTTGGGTGATATGCGCTGGTATCTGGATTCTGCACTGGATGCCATGCCCGAGGGCACAGAGTTAATTGGTGCTACGCAAAAAGTGGTGCTGCACACCAATTGGAAACTGCCAGTCGAAAACGTGTGCGGTGATGGATATCATTTAGGTTGGTCGCACGCCGGTGCCATGAAAGCCACTCAAAGTGGTGACCTTTCTGGTTTTACTGTCGGTAATACCGGTGTTGATTTGGAAGGTGGCATGTCTGTCGCAGGCTTGAATGGTAATTCGGTATTGGCTTCGCTCGATGGGGTCTCAGGCTATGCCTTTTATCCGGAACCTGCTTTGGCTTTGAAATACTTGAATGAAAATCGTGCCAGAGTCGTTGCTCGTTTGGGTAAGTTCCGTGGCGAACAACTATGGGGTTCGCAATTGAATCTGACTGTATTCCCCAGCTTGCAGTTTTTGCCAGGGCTTAACTGGTTCCGCGTGTATCACCCCAAAGGCCCTGGCAAGATTGAAATGTGGACCTGGGCGATTGTCGAAAAAGCCATGCCGGACGAATTAAAGCAACAGATTCTGGATAACGTGCTGCTCACTTTTGGCCCAGCGGGGCTGTTTGATAATGATGATGGCGATAATCTGGCTTCATGCACATCGCAGTCTCGTGGCTGGCGTACCCGTCAAATGCCGGTGTACACCAACATGGCATTGGGCCGTTCAGGCAAGCGTGCCGGGCTACCGGGTGATATTGCTTC
>DATCQI010000012.1:0-10361 GCA_036569545.1 Rugosibacter sp.
CAGGCGGTCAAGGCTCAACAGCAGCCAGCGGCAGAGCTGCTGGTCCAATGAATGATGGCGGTTGCACACCGCCGTCTGCGCCATCTGCGTAAGCAGCGCCTGGGTGTAGCGCAGCAATAAATGCTGCATCGGGACGACGTGCTCGAACTCGTCCTTCAACAGTTGCCTCTTCAGGCGATAGGCGTGGCCGGCGCTTTGCACGACAGCCCGGTTGGTTGTGGTTTCGCCGCCCATGAAGAGGGAGATACCGACGACCCCTTCGTTGCCGACCACGGCAATTTCGGCGGATGCCCCATTCTCCATGACATAAAGCAAGGACACGATAGCGGTGGTGGGAAAATAGGCATGACGAAGCTGAATGCCGGATTCGTAAAGTACATTGCAAGTGGCAGAAAAACCAGTTCCAGATGCGGGAGCAGACGCGCATACTCGTCCGCCGGCAGGGCGGTGAGAAGGTAATTTTGATGCGGATCATGCGAGCGCAGCATGAGCAATCCCCTGATTTCGATCATCAACCGATGATTACCAGATTCCAGCAACGTGCTGAAGCAAAAGCATTGGAATATTTTAAGCTGTTTTATTGATTTTACATTCTCCGCTTTACTTGCGTTCGCCAGCGCACAGAGCAGTCACTTCATATGAGAGATCATAAGCGTGACGATCAAGAGTTGCCCCGGAGCGCGCGCAGTTGAAATCCATGCGGCGTGGAAAGGGTACAGAAGGCCGGAAATAGGATGAGCATCAAGCCGTAGGCGGAATGGCTCATCTCAATGATTGCGACGCCAGATTTACTGGCACGCAGCACTTTTCAACTTACGCAGGGGGCTTGCCATGAAAGCGATGAATGAAATTGGATCAATACTCGGAATAATTTTTGTCTTGATGCTAGGTGCGTGCGCAACTACGAACAATCCACCCAATACGCCTTATGGTGGCGTCGCCAACCCGGGCAATGTTTACTCGGAATACGGCGTGGTGCAATCCGTTGAACTCGTGAAGCAAGCCAAGAGTGGCGTCGGCCTGGGCACCATAGCCGGCGCCGTAGTCGGAGGTGTCGTCGGTAACCAGGTGGGAGCCGGACGGGGCAATACGGCGGCGACTGTCCTCGGCGCGGCGGGCGGTGCCTATATTGGCCATGAGATGGAAAACCGGCAGCAGCAGAATGCCGATGCCTACAAGGTCACTGTCCGCATGGAGAGCGGGGCATATCAGTCCGTGATGTATAGCACCAACCCCGATTTCCGGGCCGGCGAACGGGTGCGATTTGAAAACGGCGCCTTACAGCGGTACTGATCACGGCACGGGGGTGTCGGTAACCCCCCGCAGGAGGCAAATATGCAAATGTCTGTCCATGAAATGCCCTATCCGCGATTACTGATCGGAGGTATCGCGGTGGTTCTGCTTGGTCTCTTTGGAATTGCGGCCGGGATGGCGTGGATGCCAGCCTCGACCAAAGACCGTGACGACAAGCTTCTGACGTTGCCGACCAAGACGGTCGGTTCGCATGTCCGGGTAAAGTGCGAGGAATGCGGCATTGTTGTGTCCACACGTGAGATTGAGCAACCCGGCGGATCAGGCGGAGTGACGGGAGGCAGAAGAGGGGATCAAGATGAGATATTGGAGACAGTGGTCAAGAGCTATGAAGTCACCGTTCGCATGAATGATGGCTCGAGCCGCGTGTTCATGGATACGAATCCCGTGAATTGGCAACCAGGGGAAGGCATAGTCTTAATCCAAGGAGCAAGTGGTTGAATGATTGAAACTGAAGCCATTAGTACGGGCGGATGAGCCACTGACGGTGGCAGAGATAAATTTCAAAGCATTCCGTACGCCAGCGTACAGAGAATAGGCTGGATCCGGGGGATGATGACCGTAATGAGCGGTTGCTACTAGTAAAGCCCGGCTAACGCTGGGCGACACGAAATACACCTCAAATCGACACTCGTCGTATTCCCCGAGGTCAGTGACAGGCTCAGATCGCTTTTACAGGAAGTCGATAGAAGACGGCAATGCAAGGCGAAAATCATGCAACCTAATAATCGGGAGTAATAATGACTGATGTATTTACCAAGAAACAAAAAAATGTGGCCTTGTTGTGTGCTTTGGCGCTGGGCGTTATGTCAGGTGTGGCAAGAGCCGAAACCAATCCCGCAGAAACGGGATATCTCACGGATCAGCGCGGCATCGTTGCGCGAAGCGGCTTTGGCTTGTGCTGGCACACGGGCTTTGGCCCTGCAGTGCCCACACCTGAGTGTGATGGAACGACGGAGCCCACACCTATCGCCGCAGTCGCTGAGCCGACGCCTGCTGTCGTCGCGATTAAGCCCGTAATGGAGAAAGTGACGCTAGATGCTGACACTTTGTTTGACTTCGATAAAGCTGTTCTGCGTCCGGCCGGTCGGGCGACGCTGGATGAGTTTGTTGGCAAGCTGAAGGGTATTAATCTGGAAGTGATTACGGCCGTCGGTCATGCCGACCGCTTTGGTTCCGAGGCTTACAACCAGCGCTTATCTGAGCAACGCGCAGCAGCAGTCAAGGCTTATCTGGTCAGCCGGGGCATTGAATCTGATCGTATTCAAACTGAAGGAAAGGGTGAGATGCAGCCAGTAACCAAGAGCGGTGAATGCCGTGGTGCGAAAAGTACCAGGGTGATTGCTTGCCTGCAACCTGATCGTCGGGTGAATATTGAAGTGATAGGCAGCCAGCCTGCAAAGTAATTCGATTACCGGCTACTTGTGTGTTCGAAAAATACCCTGTCGTGGCAGGGTGGTTTTTCAGATGTTTGCACACTATGTGCGTTAGCAGACAGATGCAGAAAAGCAACCAGCCTAACCTGAACTCGCTGGATCTATCAAAGTGTCATATTTGCGTGCGGTCTCGGAAAAAGGAATAAATATCCGGCATGATTTTTCGATACACACATTAGTTTCAAATTCGGTTTCAACTTCGGTTTCAAACTCAATCTCATTACTTAAAGGAATCAAAATGAAAAAACTTAACATTAACGTGATCGCACTCGCAATCAGTCTTGCATTCAGCGCGGGCGCAATGGCAGAGGGCATGTCGAAAAACGCGTACAAGGCTGACAAGGAAAAGATAGCAGCTGAATACAAGTCGGACAAGGCTGGTTGTGCTTCGTTATCCGGCAATGCCAATGATATTTGTATCGCTGAGGCCAAAGGCAAAGAAAAGGTTGCAAAGGCTGAGCTTGAGGCTCATTACAAGCCGACTGTGAAGAATCATTATCAGGTACGAGTCGCTAAAGCAGAAGCTGACTATGCGGTAGCGAATGAGCGCTGCGACGATTTGGCTGGCAATGCGAAAGATGTTTGCGTGAAGGAAGCGAAAGCGGCAAAAATCACCGCCAAGGCGAACGCCAAAACGCAAAAGAAAACCGTCAATGCGAATGTTAAAGCTGACAAGAAGTCCACCGCAGCACATAGCGAAGCACAAGCCGAGTCTGCTGACGCGCGTAAAGATGCCACAGCAGACAAGATTGATGCGGAGTATGCGGTAGCCAAGGAAAAATGCGACACCTTAGCAGGAACTGCCAAGGATAGCTGTCTGAATCAGGCGAAGAAGGACTTTGGCAAGTAATCAGTGATGCATTAGTAGATATGAAATGGTCGGTACGAAATCCCACATTTTTATAAAGAGGTGATGTTATGAGAACGATGCAAAGGGGGGTGTTTAGTGCAGTGGCAATAACCCTGTTTTTTGGCTTGAGTGCCTGTTCCGGTATGTCGACGCAGGAAAAAAACACGGCCATCGGTGCTGGCGTAGGTGCTATTGGCGGTTCCGTCCTGACGGGCGGCAGTACTGCTGGGACTATTGGTGGTGCAGCCGTTGGCGGTGTCATCGGGCACGAAGTCAACAAGTAATGAGGGTCAACAGCCGGTGCACATGGTCCATCCGGCCGGTGCATCGTATTTGTTGACTGCGCTCATTGCGCAGCGAGTGGCCCTCTGCCAATCACGCTTGTTTTGGGTTAAATAAACACGAGGAGATAGAGATAATGAAATTTGGAAAAACTGTTAGCGCCGTCTTGGGCATGGGTGCATTGCTTGTTGTGCTATCCGCCTGCCAAAAACAGGAAGGTCCGGCAGAGCGCGCCGGCAAGGAAGTCGACCAAGCGGTAGACAATGCCGGACATCAGATTGAAAAAGCCGGTGAAAATATCCAGGATGCAGCAAAGGGAGACAAGAAGTAGTCTTTAAAAAAATTCTCAGCAGTGCCGCGAAGTTTTTCATGTATTTCTGTCATGCGCATTTCGTAGCATGATGCTTTTTCTCGCATGAAAAAAGCACGACTTAAACAGGAGATTCAACATGAAAAAATTTCTGATCGCAGCGGCGATAGCGGCTGTCGCCGCTACCATCCCGGCACACGCGGCCGACATTGGAGTCTCGGTC
This sequence comes from Rugosibacter sp., assembly GCA_036569545.1. GTDB lineage: Bacteria > Pseudomonadota > Gammaproteobacteria > Burkholderiales > Rhodocyclaceae > Rugosibacter. The sequence goes on from DATCQI010000012.1 coordinate 4,413, forward strand.
AGCATCGGCCAGCCTGGGTTTTATGGACAAATTGATATCGGCGACTATCCGCAGCCACAAGTGATTTATCGCCGACCGATAATGATTGAGCAGAGTTCAATGAACCGTCAGCCTATCTATCTGCGTGTCCCCCCAGGCCACGCCAAACATTGGCGCAAGCACTGCCACGAATACAACGCTTGCGGCGAGAGAGTCTTTTTTGTGCAGGACAACTGGTATAACAGAGAGTATGTTCCACGCTACCAGAAGCGCCATGGCAATCGCTCAGATGATGACCATGACCAGTCTAGAGGCAATGACCATAGAGACGGCGACAACGGACATAGAGGCAAGGGCCGTGGAGATCATGAAAACGGGCGATCCGGCGATGATCGCAATCATGGACGGAATCACTGAGCATCTATGTAGCGATAAGCAAAACCTGGGCACGGGCCTGATCAAATGAACGGGATGCGCCGCTTTTATTCTTTCTTATTACGCTAGAGCGTGCGCATCCATTTCCCCGCCATAAATCCTAAATCCGCTCTGTGGCATACCTTAAGTCAGGCCTGGACTCATTTTCAATGAGTAGTGCAATGCGCTCGCTCTATATCCTGCCCATTAGCCATAGTACAAGCAGGATCACCAGTACCAGCCTAAGACCACCGCTGGGCTCGTAGCCCATTCCCGACTGTGGGGCCAGCTTGGAATCGCGCCGATTAGCATTAAAACGACGATGATCAGCAGAATGATTCCCAGCACCATTTCATATCCCACTAAAAGTGAAAAGCAGGTGGCTCGGTAGCCATCGCCATACCCTTCGTTAAGAGATTACTCAAACAGGGAATCTTCTGTACGCCAACGTACAGAATCACTTTTTGGTAAGGCGTAAGGTTTAAAGAAGGGGGTGTACATAAGCACTCAATAACCAGTCATGCAAAGATGGTCAGGTGGATGTGCCCTTTTCGTGAATCCAGCTCGCTCATCTTAATGAAAGGAACAAGAATGAAAGCGATCAAGAGCTTCAAATTAACGTGTATTTCGATGTTACTTGCTGCGGGACTTGTCGCGTGCGACAAGCCAGGGTCGGCGGAGGTAGCGGGTAAAAAAATAGACCAGACGGTCGATGAAGCCAGTCAGAAAATAGGCGAAACCGTCGATAAATTTGGCGAAAAGCTGGACGAGAAAAGTGCGAAAACGGGTTTGGCAATGGATGATGCCGAGATTTCACTCAAGGTCAAAGCCGCTATTTTTGCCGAGCCTGGTCTTAAGACGCTGCAGATTAGTGTTGATACCGTAAAGGGCGTAGTGACATTAAGCGGATCAGTTGATTCTCTGGCCAATAGTGACAGAGCTGAAGCACTGGCCAGTGCTGTGGCTGGTGTAAAAAAAGTTGAAAACCGACTGGTATCCAAGCAGATCAGATGAAACCGAGCTTCTGTTAGCTAATTAAAAAGTCGGCTGTAGTGCGGCGCTGCTCTTTCTAAGATCGTTCTTTCTGTTTCTATGTGTGACGCCGCACAGAATATGTTCAATCGCAGCGCTAAGATTCCATATGTATTTTGAGCTTTTATGTATCAATCAGCCCTGGTTTTCCAGAGTGTTTTTTCGGGTTCTCTTGTTGCGCGAGACACCTAGCGAGACACATAAATGGCGGGGCGCCGATTGTGGCAAAAGCGCCCGATGGGTAATTTCACCAATCGGATTTTATATAAAGGAGTTTGATATGAACTGGGATATCGTGGAAGGTAATTGGAAGCAATTCAAGGGCAAGGTAAAAGCGCAGTGGGGCAAGCTTACCGATGATCAGCTGGACGTGATTGCCGGCAAGCGCGTTGAGCTGGCGGGTAAGCTTCAAGAAGCTTACGGCATTACGAAGGACGAAGCTGAGCAGCAAATCAAGAGTTTTGAAAAGCTTAACAAGGACTAGCATTCGAAAAGTTCCTACTGACCTTGCGATTGTTGAATAGCACATTACCCTGTATCAGGGCCAAGGTTACCGCTGTCGGCACAGTTTGCTTGAAAGGGCTTCCATCATGACAAGCTATAAACGTTTCCTCTCACCACTTGTGATGTTGATTGGTGGCGCAGTGATCGCTACCGTTTTTGCCTCGCTTGTGGTTGAGCGCATTTGCAACAAACAAAAAGGACGACAGAAGAATGAACTGGGTGGCTGGGAGAATGAAGGTGGCAGCGTGGCAGCAACTAATGACGTTGTGCCTTGAGCATGATGAGTCTTTTGTGCAAAGAACTCCCGTAATCTCGCTACCAGGAGCAAGAAATGTCTAATGTCGGTTATCACGAGCCTGTAGAGGAACTATCCGCTGAAGCGCGTGATATGCATAGGGCAATTGTTTCTCTGATGGAAGAACTGGAAGCCATTGATTGGTACAATCAACGTGCTGATGCATGCAAGGACACAGAACTCAAGGCAATCCTTGAGCACAATCGAGACGAGGAAAAAGAGCATGCATCCATGATGCTGGAATGGATTCGCCGCAAAGACCCAAGGTTTTCCAAGGAACTCCATGAATACTTGTTCACCAAAAAAACCATTGCGTATCAGCGTGAGGATGCCTGAGCATTTGTTGCAATGGACCATCTCCAGCGCTAGTTGCTGGAGATGTTGGGGATCATTGGGCGGTGATTACAGTCCTCATGTCGTCGGGAACAATACGCCGACACATTCCACCCATGTCGTTATAACGGCTGATTATTGAAGTTTTCCTTATGGAAACCAATAGCTTGCTGCGGCAGCAGATAATTAAAAGTCTTATGGCACAGCACCCTGAAAAAGTTGCGGATGCCGCGATTAACCTATGGGAGCAGATGACGACCCAGATCATTTCGATCGTCGGTGAAGGGGGGTTCAATTCGCTTTACGCAAGAAGCGTATACCTTACCCAGGCAACCTTTCTCTGGCTCTCCCCCGCGCCGGCCGAGCACCAGTTCGCGCAGTTAAAAGCGAGCCTCGAAGGCCAAACGCCGGCGCTTGCCAGCGAAGCAAACCATCTGTTGCTGATCACTTTTACCGACATCCTGGCTACATTAATTGGCGAACAATTAACGACCAGTATTTTACGCTCGGCCTGGGACAATGATGTTTCGGACAGGGCCGGCAAGGAGTTTGAAAATGAGTAAAAAGGTAAATATTCGGCGGCTGAAAACTGGCGTACCCGGTCTGGACAATCTGTTGGGCGGCGGCTTGCCGGAATTCTCGTTCAACCTGATTGCGGGCACGCCGGGAAGCGGAAAAACCACGCTCGCCCACCAGATCATGTTTGCGCTGGCCAACCCGGATAATCGGGTGTTGTTTTTCACAGTACTCGGGGAACCCGCGTTGAAGATGCTGCGTTATCAGCAGCAATTTCCGTTTTTCGATATCGATAAACTCAATCAATCGATCCGCTTCGTCAATCTGTCTGCCGATCTTCTGGATGGGAATTTTGATCGGGTGTTGTCGCGCATTGCCGAAGAAGTGAAAGACTATGCGCCCAGCCTGGTGTTTGTGGATTCGTTTCGATCCGTTGTGCAGTCAGCGCGGCAGGAGGAACAGGGGGCGCTCGGGCTGCAGTGGTTCGTGCAGCAACTGGGCATGCAAATGACCAGCTGGCAGGCCACCACCTTTTTGATTGGTGAATATTTGCTGCCGGAAGCAGAGGCCAGCCCGGTGTTTACCGTAGCGGATGGCATCCTGTGGCTGTCGCAAAGTTTGCACCGCAATTCCATGGTGCGCAAAATGCAGGTGGTCAAAATGCGCGGGCAGGCCCAGGTGCCCGGTTTGCATACCTTCCGTATCAGCGATGCAGGTATTCAGGTTTTCCCGCGCGCGATTATCCAGCAGGCCGCAGCGGTTAAGGCGGCAATCAAGCTATCCACGGGAGGCAAACGCGCGTCTATGGGGGTGCCTGACCTGGATGACATGCTGGGCGGCGGCGTGCCGGTGGGCTATTCGCTGCTCGTGGTCGGGCCCTCCGGCTCCGGGAAAACCATATTGTCTACGGAATTTCTCGCTGAGGGTGTGCGCCGCGGCGAGGCCGGCGTGATTGCGGCGTTTGAGAAGAGCCCCAGCCAATTATTGAACAATAAGCTGAATGAACTGATCCAGGCTGGACATGTGGGGGTGATCGACACGCGTTCACTGGATTTGTCGATTGATGAAACCTTGCATGATTTGATCGAAATGATTGATCGCATGCAGGCCAAGCGCGTCGTCATCGATTCCTTGTCCGGGTTCGAGCTGGCGCTGGCGCCCGAGTTTCAGGAAGATTTTCGCGGCTCGCTGTACAGGATGATTGCCGAGCTGACGAGCATGGGTATAACCATACTGATGACCTCGGAACTGGAAGACCGCTATACCGATTTGCGCTTCAGTCCGTTTGGCAGTGCTTTTCTTGCTGATGCCATTATCGTGCAACGCTATATCGAAATTGCGGGCCGGTTCAAACGCGTCCTATCGGTCGTCAAGGTCCGCGGCAGCGAGCACAGCAAGGATATTCGCCTGTTTGACATCACCGACGATGGCATCAATATTGGCGAAGTCTTGTCCGACTATGCCGGGCTCATGACGGGCAAGCCTACGGTCAACCTGTAGCTGACCTAACCCGGATGATGAGACGGTAATGAACAGAAATGATTACGATATTCCAATATCGATGACCCAGGTCAATCGGATATGACTGGCCAAGGCAAAGACAAAGACAGAGAGATCGTTGTCCGCAGACCCGATAGGCGGAGCAGGGAAAGTGCTGTCATTGGAAATGAAGCAGCCGTTCCAGGGCGTACTGCACGCGAAGATGCTGCACAGTTGCGTGAAGATGCCGCGCATTTTCGTGAAGACGCCATACAACTGCGTGAAGGGGCTGCCACCTTGCGCGAGCGGGAAATTTGCGTGACAGAGGCAACACAAGCAGCGTCCGATGATCATATGGCGATGTTGCAGCAAGCGAACGCGGTCCTGGTGGTCACTGCAATTGAGGCACAAAAACTGACCGAACAAGTCGAGATGGCTAAAGTTCAGTTGGAGAGCGCCAAGTTTGAGGCGGAAAAATCCAACCTCGCCAAATCGAATTTTCTTTCCGGCATGAGCCACGAGTTGCGCACCCCGCTTAATGCCATCCTCGGCTTCGCCCAGTTATTGGAGAGCGGGTCGCCGCCGCCAACCAGCACCCAGAATGCAAGGCTCCAACAGATAATCAAATCAGGATGGTATCTGCTGGACCTGATTAACCAAATCCTCGATCTCGCAGTGATCGAGTCCGGCAAGTTGCCGCTGGCGCGAGAGCCGGTGCCGCTGATCGATGTCATGCGCGAATGCCAGGCCATGATTGAATCGCAGGCGCAGCAACGCGGCATCCAGCTCGGTTTTCTCCCCTTCGACAACACCTGGGTTGCCTATGCTGATCGAACCCGCGTCAAGCAGGTTCTGATCAACCTGCTGACCAATGCCATCAAATACAACCGCGAGCAGGGAACGATCACGGTGGAGTGCACCGTGCCTACCCCGGAGCGTATTCGCATAAGTGTCAAGGACAGCGGTGCGGGATTGCCGCCAGAAAAGCTGGCGCAGTTATTTGAGCCCTTCAATCGTCTCGGGCAAGAGGCCGGCGTTGAAGAGGGGACGGGTCTCGGCCTGGTGGTCACCAAGCAACTGGTCGAACTCATGGGCGGCGCCATCGGCGTGAAAAGCACCGTCAGGGTGGGCAGCGAATTCTGGATCGAACTGATCCGGGACGTTACGCCACGACTCGTCGGCGGACATGTCATGCCCGCAGAATCTGCGCCGCAAGCCCAGGAAAATGCAGCGCTGCGCACCCTGCTCTATGTGGAAGACAATCCGGCCAACCTGATGCTGGTCGAGCAAATCATTGAGAGCCGTCCACATGTACGCATGTTGAGTGCGCGCGATGGCGGCCTCGGCATAATGCTTGCGCGCGCCCATCTTCCGGATGTGATCCTGATGGACATCAA
>DATCQI010000013.1:0-8322 GCA_036569545.1 Rugosibacter sp.
TCTTCGCTGGCAAAATGTTCGATCGCCCGCGCAGGCCCTACGCTGCTCTCAAAAATCGGGAATGCCACGGCGGAAGACACCTTGGAAAATTCTTCAATCACCAAGAGCGCCTCCAGATTGCCCAGCCCCATGCCGCCATATCCGGGCGCGACGTTAATGCCTAAAAAACCCATCTCGGCATAGCGTTGCAGCCACTCGTGCGGCACAGGCATTGCCGTACGGTCCAGTTCCTTCGCCACAGGTTTCATTTGCTCGGTGGCAAACCGTCGGGCGGCGTCTTGCAGTGCCAGCTGATCTTCAGTTAAGCGAAAATCCATAGGGTCGGTGTCCTGTTAAAGCGTATCTGGGTAGTGAGAAAAAGTGCAACAAAGCTATTGAATTTCGGCACGCCCGTTATTAATCACCACCACATCGCGCTCAACCACCCGAGCGCGAAAAGACACGCTGCTGCCATCGACCCACATTTCAGTGCGTATCGTCTCGCCCGGATATACCGGCGAGGTAAAGCGTACATTCATCGCAATCAAACGCGCAGGATCGTTAGCGCACACGGCGTTAAGCAACGCATAACCGGCGATGCCAAACGTACACAAGCCATGCAAAATCGGCCGTTCAAATCCAGCAGTTTTGGCCATGGCCGGTTCGGCATGCAGAGGATTGTAATCGCCCGACAAGCGATAAATGAGCGCTGCGCGTGCATCAGTTGCACGATCGAGAATCCTGTCTGGAGCGCGTTCGGGCAGCACATGAATGGCGGGTGCAGAACTCGCCGGCCCACCAAAACCACCATCGGCACGGCAAAACGTGGTGGAGGTCAAGGTGCATAACAGTTCGCCACTGGCCGCATCGGTAATTTGCCGCTCGGTCAATACCAGCGCACCCTTGCCCTCGCCCTTGTCGATCACGCCCGTCACCCGCGTACGGCCAATCACTTCGCCCGCTGTTGCTGGCAATCTATGGATCCGCAAGCCTTGCTCGCCATGCACAAGCTTTGTCCAATCAACCCCCGTACCGGGGTCTTTGATCCACAAGCCGGGGTAGCCTAGCACCACCGGATAGGTCGGTAAAACCTGCAGGTTTTTTTCATACACAAAACGCAGCTCGGCTTCATTCATTGGGTCCGCACCCAGCCCGATGCCCAAGGCATAGAGCATGGTGTCGCGCGAGGTGTAGCGGTGACGCACATCCTCAAATGGCCAGGCCATCAGCTTGTCGTAGTTAATTGTCATGCAAGGCTCTCCTGTGATTTTTTCTTTGCGCAGTCGTCCGGTTTTCGGCCAATGACGATGGATTACAGCGTGGACTCATCTCCCAACAGCGCTGTCACCTGGCTCGACAACACGCCACCGTTGCCGTGGCACAGGGCAATATGTGCATTATCCACCTGCCGCGCCCCGGCTTCGCCGCGCAGTTGCTGGACGGCTTCGATCAGCAAAAAGGTACCATACATGCCCGGATGGCAACACGACAGGCCACCGCCATTGGTGTTCACGGCCAAGCTGCCACCCGGCGCGATGCGGCCATTGCGCACAAAAGCTCCGCCTTCGCCCTTGGCACAAAAACCCAGGTCTTCCAAAAATAAAATTGTGTTAATGGTGAACGCATCGTACAGCTCGACCACATCCACGTCCGCTGGTGTCAAGCCTGCCATGGCAAACGCGCGCGGGCCGGATTCGGCCGCGGCCGTCACGGTTAAATCAGGCATGCTGCTGATTTGCCGATGCCAATGCGCCATGGCCGTGCCCAGCATATACACCGGTGGCTTGGGAAAGTCTTTGGCGCGTTCGCTGCGCACCAACACCAGCGCGCCGCCGCCATCGGTGACCAGACAGCAATCGAGTGTTGATAACGGGTCATTCACCATGCGCGCAGCCATCACTTGTTCTATCATGAGGTCATCGCGTGCAAAAGCCAAGGGGTTCAGCTGCGCCCAGCGCCGCGCCGCCACGGCGACTTCGGCCAAATCTTCACGGCGCGTGCCGAACTGGTGCATGTGGCGTGCCGCTGCCAGCGCATAGCTCGTGATGGGATGGCGTGGGTCATACGGCGCTTCATAGGTTTGCGGCTCGGACATGGATTTGAGCTTGCCAAAGCCAGAGCCCTGGTTGCTGCCGTAGCAAATCAGCGCCACATCGCACAAGCCATATTGCAGTGCCATCGTCGCAGGCAATAAATGGCCGATGAAGGATGAGCCACCGATCATGGTGGTGTCCGAAATTTTCGGCCGTATCCCCAAGTACTCCGCAGTAGACAAGGCCGGCATGAAGGCGTGCGATGAGCCGGTAAATAAACCATCGACATCGCTGGGCTTCAATCCTGCATCGGCCAATGCCTGATGAACTGCTTCAGTTTGAATTTCCATCGACGTGCGGCCCGGCGCTGAGGGCAAGCCGCCCAGGCCCACGCCCACAATCGCGGTTTTGCCGCGTAAGTCAGTTGTTTTCATGTGGCACCGCCTTGCACTGGCGTGAATACCAGTAGCTTGCCTTTTTTCGGCTCGTCAATAATTTGCGCGCGCACCGCCATGCCTATCGTGACCTCATGCGGCGAGATGCCATCCACCCGGCTCATCATGCGCGGCCCCTCATTCAAATCTACGAGGGCTACGTTATAGTCGCCGCCTTGCTCGATTTTCCGTCGCACCACGGTGGTTGAATACACTGTGCCCCGGCCGCTGGCTGGCTGCCAAGTGAGTGACGGTGAGCCGCAATGCGGACACAGCACGCGCGGGTAGAACACATGTTTTTTACAGTCATCGCATTGCTGCAGTATGAACCGCCCCTCAGCGAGCGCTGCAGCAAAAACGGCATCCGGCCCTGAGCCGATAAAAGCATTTGTCATATCACCTACTTATGAATCCTGGAATAATTTAACTGCGCAACTGTAAGACGCTGGCCGCAAGAATGTTGCGCTGAATTTCGCTGCTGCCGCCGTAAATGGTGGCTGGCCGTGCATTGTAAAAGCTGGTCAGCACATCAATCTTTTTGCCGTTCACCTCAATATCGCCCGCCACGGCACCCGATCCGCCGGTGATTTCAACCAGCAAATTGGCCAGCCGCGAAAAAGTTTCTGCCGCCCATACTTTAAGCATGGAAACATCCGGCCCCAATTTTTCACCGCGTTTGACTTGTTCGACAAAGCGCACATACAGCGCGCTCAAGTCAGCCACATCCAGCTGCAATTGGGTATAGCGATCAACAAAGCCCTGATCACCGAACAAACCCAAAGCATGAGCCGCTGCTTCCACGCGCGAGAGCGCGTATTGCGACTGCTTGGGGCTGCCGAGGAAAATCCGCTCAAAGCCCAGCAACGCCTTGGCAATGCCCCAGCCCTGGTTCAAGCCGCCGACCAGATTGGCCTTGGGCACGCGCACGTTTTCAAAAAAGACTTCGCAAAATTCCTCATGCCCGGCGATGTTGCGAATCGGCCGCACGGTAATTCCCGGCGTTGTAAAGTCTGCCAGCAAAAAGCTGATACCCTCTTGCTTCTTGACGGTTTTATCGGTGCGCGCCAGGAAGAAAATATGCGTTGCATCTTGCGCGAGCGTCGTCCAGGTTTTTTGCCCGTTGATGATGAAGTCGTCTCCGTCTTCCACCGCTTCCGTGCGCAGGCTGGCCAGATCAGAACCGGCATTGGGCTCTGAATACCCTTGGCACCAGATGTTCTCGCCTTGAATGATTTTTGGCAGATATTTTTTTTGCTGCGCTTCATTGCCATACTGAATCAGCAGTGGACCTATCATGGTGATGCCCATATCTGGCGCACGCCCCACGCCCCAGCGTTCTTGCTCTTCAATAAACGCAATCAATTTTTCCGGGCTCAAGCCCATGCCGCCGTGCGTTTGCGGCCAGCTGGGTGCAACCCAGCCTTTCGTTGAGAGCATCATGTACCAGTCTTTAATCTCAGCCCAGCGCAAGCGGGTTTTGGGATAGCGCAATTCAGCCGGATAGTTCTGTTCAAAAAACGTGCGCACCATGAGGCGGAATGCTTCGGTGTCGAGCGCGTTCCAGTCCGTTGTCTGGTTGATTGTTTGGTTTGTTGCTGTCGTCATCATTATTCTCCTTGCTTCAAACAGACGCGGTATTCATTTGGGTTAGATCGGCGTAGCGACGACGATGCATTTGCGCATTGCCGAGCCAGGCGGACAGCACCAGCGCGCGCTGCACATACAAGCCCAGATCGTACTCATCAGTAAAGCCAATCGCACCATGCAACTGGATGGATTCACGCGCCAGCAACAAACCTGCGTCGGACGCGCGTGCCTTGATGCGGCTGGCCATGAGCGACCGTTCCACCGAGTCACATTCGTTATCCAGCAGCGTGATGGCTTGTCCAAGGACAGCAGAGGTTAGCTCCTGTTGAATCAGCAAATCGACCGCACGATGTTGCAATGCCTGAAAGCTGCCAATCGGCTTGCCAAACTGCACACGCGTGCGCAGATACTCCAGTGTCATAGCTAGCATGGCTTGCTGCAAGGCGAGCAATTCCACACTGGTCATCACCAAAGATTCGTCATACGCGCGGGTGAAAGCCACTATCGCAGCATCCCCTTGCGCCAGGCATTGCGAGTTGTCGAGCATCACGCCATCAAAGCGTATGCTGGCTTCACTTGTGCCATCGGCCAAGGCGACTGACTTCACCTTAACCTCGGCAGTATTTGCTAGCACCCACCAAAGCGACAAATCATTGCCTTGCTTTGCTGTCACAATAAAACCATTGCAATCCGCGCCGGGGCGCACGTGATGCTTTTCGCCGGTCAGCTGGATACCTGAATTAGTCGGCGCTGCCACTACGGTGTTAGCCATCAAATTCACCTGTAAACCAGCCAGTTCTTCCTGCCAGGCCACGGCGGGAATCAACTCACCGGCTACGATGTTTGCCAGCAACTGCTGTTGCAAATCGCCATTACCTGAATTTTCAATGACCCGACTGGCAAACACCAAGGCGGGCACCATTGGCTCGGGCGCCACTTGCGTGGCCAAGGCACTGACCACTGCGGCCATTTCGCCAAAGCCCTGGCCATACCCTGTAAATGCCTCAGGGATCAAGAGTCCCGTCCAGCCCTGCTCGGCAAGCTTGCCCCAAAAGCTGCGGTCAAAGCCGGTTGCCGAGCCGCGCAAACCACGTGCGCGGGTGAGTGGTGAGGCTTTGCTGGCAAAAGTTTGCGCACTCTCAGTCAGCATGCGAATGTTGTCTTGCCGTTCAGTATCCAAATGATCGCTATTCATGGCTAATCGTCCAAAATAATCAAAAAGAGGTGCTGCTTTTTATGCAAACTGGTTAATACGACTTGGGCAAACCCAATACTTTTTCTGCGATGTAACACAAGATCAACTGCGGGCTGATCGGCGCAATGCGCGGGATCATGATTTCGCGCAAATACCGTTCAACGTGATATTCCTTGGCGTAGCCATAACCACCGTGGGTCATCACCGCACGCTGGCAGGCCTCAAACCCGGCTTCTGCCGCCAGGTACTTTGCCGCGTTCGCATCCGCACCGCACGGTTCGCCGCGGTCATATTTCCAGGCAGCGCGCATCGTCATCAGCTCTGCCGCTTCAAGTTCCATCCAGGACTCGGCCAAGGGATGCTGAATCGCCTGGTTTTTTCCTATCGGCCGGTTAAATACAATGCGCTCATTGGCATATCGCGTGGCACGATTCAGTGCCGCACGCCCGAGGCCTATGGCTTCGGCAGCAATCAAAATCCGCTCGGGATTCATGCCATGCAAAATGTATTCAAACCCGCGGCCTTCTTCGCCAATGCGGTCACCCACAGGAACCGGCAAGCCATCAATGAATACCTGGTTGGAGTCCACTGCATGGCGACCCATTTTGTCTATCTCGCGCAGCTCAATGTATTTGCGATCCAGATCGGTATAAAACAAGCTCAAACCCAGCGTGGGCTTGGTGCAGTGTTCCAGCGGCGTGGTGCGCGCCAGGATCAGCATTTTCTCGGCCACTTGCGCGGTGGAAATCCACACCTTTTCGCCCGAAATCACATAATGGTCGCCCACACGTTCAGCGCGGGTTTGCAGTTGCGTGGTGTTCAAACCCGCGTTAGGTTCAGTAACTGCAAAACAAGCTTTTTCGCGTCCGGCAATGAGTGGTGGCAGCATGCGCTGCTTTTGCTCTGCTGTGCCGAACACGGCCACCGGCTGCAAGCCGAAAATATTCATGTGCACGGCGGATGCGCCCGACAAGCCCGCACCGGAAGCGGCGATGGTTTGCATCATCACCGCCGCTTCGGCAATGCCCATGCCACTGCCGCCGTATTCAACCGGCAGGCAAATGCCCAGCCAGCCGCCATCGGCCAAAGCGCGGTGCAGCTCATGCGAAAAGCCGCCCACGCGATCTCTTTCCAGCCAGTAATGATCGTCAAACCGTGCACAAATTTTACCCACGGCATCACGAATACTGGCGTGTTCCTCCGTTTGTGAAAAGTCCATAGTGTCGAGCAGCGGGGTAAATGAGGGAGAACAGCTAATAATGCCTTACTGACTTATTATTCTTTTGATTTGTCCAGTATAGCGGATACGCCTAGCGACAAAACGCTACAAAGCAAGGGCACACCGTATACCTTGGTCAATGGCCCGTAACGCATCCAACTCACCCGCCTCTTCTGCACCGCCAATGATTGCTGGCGTCGCCCCTTGCATGCAAAGTGCTTCGAACAAACTACGTTCACTCTCCTGCCCGGCGCAAAGCACGATGTGATCCGCCGCCAACACATGCGGCTGGTTGTTCACCATAAGATGCAGCCCTGCATCATCAATGGCCTCGTACTGGCAACCAGAGAACATCTCCACGCCATAACGCTGCAAGCTGATTTTTAACGCCCATCCGGTTGTCAACCCCAGTGTACGCCCCGGTTTATCGGGCTTACGCTGCACCAGGGTGATGTGTCGCCGGGCGGGTGCCAAAACCGCCGCCTGTAAACCTCCATGCGCATCTGGCGACGTATCCACACCCCATCGGGTAAAAAACTCGGCCACAGGGTCTGGCGTGATTGCCTTGGCATCCGCCAGTGAATGGCAAAGAAATTCAGCCACATCAAAACCGATGCCCCCTGCGCCGATGATCACCACGCGCTGCCCTGGCACCACCCGACCTGACAGCACATCCACATAACTCACCACCTTGGCATGCGTGATGCCGGGAACAGCGGGCACGCGCGGAAGCACGCCTGTCGCGATGACAATGCGATCAAATGGCGCGGCAAGCAATTCCCCTGCTGTCACCTTGCAGCCTAGCTTCACGGTGACTCCCAGCACTGCCAGGCGCCGCCTGAAATATCGCAACAGTTCGTTAAATTCTTGTTTGCCAGGAATTTGTCGTGCGTAATTGATCTGCCCGCCAATGATCTCTGCTGCTTCAAACAAGGTAACCTGATGCCCTTGCTCGGCAGCGGTGACTGCGCACGATAACCCGGCGACACCGGCACCGACAATAGCCACGCGATAGTGTGCTGACGCGGGTTTGATTTCAGAAAAAGTCAGCTCTTGCCCCGCACGCGGATTCACCAAACAAGTCGCCGGACGATCTGAAAAAATATAGTCCAGGCAGGCTTGGTTACACGCGATACAGGTATTGATTTCATCCGCACGGCCTGCTTCTGCTTTAGCCATAAACGCCGGATCAGCCAAAAAGGGCCGCGCCATCGACACTAAATCAGCATCGCCACTGGCCAGAATGCTCTCGGCGACTTCCGGCGTGTTGATGCGGTTAGAGGTCACTACCGGAACCGACACGGCACGCTTTATCCGCGCCGCAGCAAAGCGCCAGACTGCGCGCGGCACCATATACGCGATCGTCGGGATACGCGCTTCATGCCAGCCAATGCCGGTGTTCAAAATATCCGCCCCGGCCGCTTCAATCGCCTGCGCAAGCTGAATGACTTCATGCGCATCGGCACCACCCTCCACCAAATCCAGTGCAGAGATACGGAACATGATTAAAAAGTCAGGCCCCATGCGCTCACGCATGCGACGCACAATCTCAATGGGCAACCGATGCCGGTTTTCCAGGCTGCCGCCCCACTCATCCGTTCGCTGATTGGTGCGCGTGACAGTGAACTGGTTAAGCAGATAACCCTCCGAACCCATCACCTCCACACCGTCGAACCCCGCCAGCGCAGCAAGCTCGGCGCAACGCATGAAGTCTTCAATCGTGGTCTCGATTTCAGCTGCCGTCAATTCACGTGGAATGCTGCGGTGCGTGGGTGAAGCAATGGCGGAAGGCCCCACCGACGAGGGAATGCGTGCATAGCGGCCGGCATGCAATATCTGCAACAGCATGCGCCCGCCTTCGGCATGCACCGCATC
>DATCQI010000014.1:0-8413 GCA_036569545.1 Rugosibacter sp.
GGATAGCGAGCAGTATCTGCTGACGCTGATGCGTTACATCGAGATGAACCCGGTACGTGCCGGGATGGTGGCCAACCCGGCGGATTATCCCTGGTCAAGTTATCAGCGTAATGCCCATGGTGATGCAGGAGCCAATGCAGATTGGCTGGTTGCGCATGATGAATATCTGCGGCTTGGGTTTGATGCGATTGAGCGGCAAGCAGCGTATCAAGCATTGTTTCATTCTGCAGTGGCTGCAGATGATCTTGCCGCGATCCGCGATTGCACGCATAAGGGATGGGCGCTGGGCAGCGAGGAATTCAAGGCTCAAATAGAGAAACAAGGCAAACGGCAGGCTGCATCCAAAGGGGTGGGTAGACCTAGAAAGCCAGTAGTGTCAAATAATCGTGTCTGACCCTATTTTCTTGTGAAGACCCGTGGCCGTGTCGGAACGTGCTGCGAAGTCAGGTCAGCGCCGCAATCAATCGCGCGATGGCCGCATGATTCGTGGGAAAACCTCAGAGCCTGACCCCATTTTCCTCTTTTCCGCTCATCTCTTTGGGAGCAGGGTGATTGATTCCGTTTAGCGCCTTGCGGCTGCTTTATAGACGGCATTCCGCTCGCGTTTGCCGACAGCAACGACAACGACGATTAGCTCTTTGTCGCGGACTTCATAGACTAGGCGATAGCCGACATTGCGTAGTTTGATTTTGTAGCGGTCTTCATGACCAGATAGCCGTGCTGACGGAACATGCGGATTTGCCAAACGTTCGGCCAATTTCTTCTTGAATTGGTCGCGTGTGTTGCTGTCCAGCTTGCGCCACTCTTTCAAGGCTTCATCGAGAAACCCGAGTTCAAAGGTCATCAAGCTGGACTTTGATAATGGGTTGATCTTTGCGAGCATCGGCGATTGCGTTGAGCTCAATGTCTTCGAGTTTATCCATCAGAGCCTCATAGGCTTTTGCCGGCACGCAGTAAAAAGCCGGCTCGTTCCGATTGAGGATCGCAACCGGGAAACCCTCGCCAGCGGCGACAGTGCCCATCGGGTTCTTCTTCAGTTCGGAAACGCTTGCGGTGGTTTCCGCGAGAATAAGGTTTGCCATGATTGGCCTCCATGACTTTATAAACATGCTTATAGTAGCACTGTTAACAGGTCTTTATGTATATAAGTGAGACTACGATGACCTTGCCGCGATCGGTGATTGCCCTGTTATTTTGAGCTGAATGTATCGGGTTGCATGGTCTGCCGCGCACCGGGAAGCGTCGGGGTGCCGGTCAGCCGCCGGGTTGCGGCAGGGTGTACATATTCCTGTTGCGGGGCGAGGATTAGACCGTTGATACTAGGCGGCGCAACATAGGTTCGCTCCAGGCCGCTGTCTCTGGCGATGCGGTAATCATGACGATCGGCCAGCACAAAGACCCGGGCATCTACGTTGGGGTTATTGACAAATAGCCCGTCAATGCCAGTGTTTAGCAGCCGCTTGCCCAGCAACAGGTTGTTGTAAGCGGTAACGATGCCGGTGCCGGGTTTCACGGCGAGGAATATCCCGCCTGCGGGCCGGTGATCCACCAGCGTGTTGTTGATGAGATACAGCGCGTTTTTTTGTGTCTTGTAACCCTCAGCACCAAACGAAATGAGCGTCGGGTTTTCTGTAGTGGCGCTTTGTTCAATGATGTTGCCGATGACATAGGCCATGCCGCCATTGGGAAATTCCAGTTCGTAGCTTGCATGGCCGCTGGTTTCGTCCGTTAGCCGGTTGTAGAGAATATAGTTTTTGCGCGCACGGCTTTTGAGCAGGTGGCCACCATTAGCGTGGTGAAAGTAGCTGCCGGTGACGCGCAAGGTTTTGATCGCGCCGACGTAAAGGTTGTGACTATAGCCGTCGCCTGCGCCATTGCGGGCGAATTCGCTGTTCTCAATAGTGAGCGTGGCATTCGGGGCGCTGCTGCTGAGCAAGCCGTTTTCATTGTCGATAAACCGGCAGTGACGGAGGGTTAAGTCACCTCCTTCAAAGCGGATGCCGGCACCATTTTTATCCGCTACGCGGGCGCCGGAAAATTCGATATTTTCGATCAGTACTTTTCCGCCACGCACAACCCAGATGGCTTTTTGTTCGGCACTGGCCCCATTGGCCAAGAGACGCACGCGGCCACCGTTTTTGTCGCTCATGCCGCGAATCGTCAGATTGTCCTGCGTCCAGATAGCAACATCTTGCGGGTAGTCGCCGGCGGCAATTTCTATCGTATCGCCATTGCGCGCCAGGGCTGCGGCCGTGGCGATGGAATGGATGCGGGCAGTAGGGCCGACGCTGATGATGCGGCCGGTTTTTTTGCCAGCGATGGATGCATCTGGTGCATCGGATGTATCGGCTGCGTCTAGCGGCGGTTGCGGGGCAGGCGGGGAAGGGACGACAATCAGCTCTCCGTTGGGCGCACGACGGATTTCGCCAAGATAAGGGGAGGTGTCGGGCAACGTGTCATCCGCTATTTTTTCAGCCGCGGCTACGGGGGTAGATAAAGCCACAAACAACAGGGACAGGAAAAACAGCGAACATGTAGTGATCAAGTTCGCTGTCTCGCCAAAACGGCCCGCAGGAAGTCCTCTTGAAGTGCCGACTTTTTTTGGTGTAGATTGGGCAGGGTTTTTTTCAAATAACAAGGAGGCAGTCATGGAATCGATGATCTTGCGATGGTTGGGCCGGTTAGCGGCAGTGGCGGGAGTACTGCTCAGTGCTGTATCAGGAATACTACGCTTGCAAGGGCATTTCTGGTTGGGCGGGTTTCAGGCGGGCACGTTGCTGTTGGGTGGAATCGCCTTGATGGTGTTTGCCTGTCTGTGCTATCTGGTGCTGATCGAACGGCAGGTGCTGAAAAGATAAAGAATCAAACTGCCTAGAAAAATTGGACTACCTCAGTTTGACACCATTCATTATTTTTCTACAGGGCCCTGTTCGGTCGGCCTGTTCTTGCTTCCGATAGTTATGGTGTCATAAGAACGCTCTACTGGAAAGCCAAATCTACCAAGAATGTCATAAACAATTCGCTTTTTTCGACCTTGGCACTCTCGTGATATACCGGGCAGATATCTATGGAAGTATGGTGTTTCCAACGACTCCCAGCAGGAAAGTATCACTGTTAGCGAGGCTTCTTCGTACAAGGCTTTCATGCCTTCAGGGTAAATTCTCCAACAATCAACTGGAGCTTCATGATAAATCCAGCTGACTGGATTGATCGTCATTATCAACCCGCCCGCCTTGGTAATTCTTGCTAATTCGGGCATCCATCTCCAGGGTTTTTTTACATGTTCGATTACTTGGCCTGAGAGTACGACATCGTACGATTCATCTGGAATTGCGAAGGAATACTGACTGCTATTCGGATATGTCAGGTTCGGACTATCGTATATATCGAGAGTGTGCCACTCAAGCGACAAACCTTCTGTTAAACGCTGATAAGTCGATGGGAATGAGTCGGGGCCAATTTCTAGAACTTTCATCCCGGGTTTCAATAAAGGCAATGCGTACTTCACGAATAGCAATCTAGAATTTGTGTGCATCTCATATCTCCCGTGTGTTCACGCCGCATGACTCTGGCCTTACCCTGTTTTCCATATTTTCGAAAAAATAGGACACGATTTATTGATGACTCATTGCCACACTGTTAAACCGTCCGTCCGTACGAATCTTCCAGCCGCACAATATCGTCTTCTCCCAGATAGCCGCCGGATTGAACTTCGATCATTTCCAGATCGATCTTGCCCAGGTTTTCCAGACGATGCACGACGCCTAGCGGAATGTAGGTAGATTCGTTTTCCGCAAGTAACAAGATGTCTTCGCCACGAGTAACCTGAGCTGTGCCTTTGACCACAACCCAATGCTCGGCGCGGTGATGATGTTTTTGCAGCGAGAGCTGCTTGCCGGGTTTGACGATGATGCGCTTGACTTGATAACGCTCGCCCTGAACGATGCCCTGATAGCTGCCCCAGGGACGGTGGACATGCATATGCAAATCGCTTTCCGTGCGGCCTTCTTTCTGCAATTGTTCGACAATCTGCTTGACCTCCTGGGTGCGGTTTTTCGGCGCGATGAGCACGGCGTCCGCCGTTTCGATCACCACCATGTCGGTGAGGCCAATGGTGGTGACCAGCCGGGACTCGGCGCGGATAAGATTGTTGCTGCAGTCATGCGCGATCACGTCGCCCGTGCAGGTGTTGCCGTTAAAGTCGGCGCTGGCACTACGGCACAATGTATCCCATGCGCCAATGTCATTCCATCCAGCGGAGAGTGGAATGACAATGCCATCATCAGTTTTTTCCATCAGCGCGTAGTCAATCGAGTCAGCGCGGCAGGCGCTAAAGGATTCACTGTCCAGCCTTACAAAATCAAGGTCAAGGCGCGCACGATCAACCGCGTTGCGGGCGGGTTCAACAATGTCCGGCGCCAGGCGGTTCAGGGTGTGCAAATAACGATCCGCGCGGAACAGGAACATGCCGCTGTTCCAATAGTATTCGCCGGAATCAAGATAACTTTGCGCGGTGGCCAAATCCGGTTTTTCAACAAAGCGGTCAATTGCAAAGCCATCATGGATGGCAGCGCCGCGATGAATATAGCCATAGCCGGTCTCGGGGCGTTCCGGCGCAATGCCAAAAGTGACAAAACGTCCGGCAGCGGCGTGCGGCAACCCCAGCACCACGGCTTGTTGAAAGGCGGGAATGTCGGTGACGACATGGTCGGAAGGCAGCACCAGCATCAACGGAGATTGGCCATCGCGGCGGCACCATTGCGCAGCAGCGGCTAGCGCCGGCGCAGTATTGCGCGCGGCGGGTTCGAGCAGAATATCGGCTTCAATACCAATTTCGCGAATTTGCTCGGCCACCAGAAAGCGGTGGGCTTCATTGGTAATCAACACGGGTCGCCCCAAGCCGGGAAAGCCCTCAAGTCGTAACAGCGTGGCTTGCAACAACGAATGCTCACCGAGCAGACGCAAAAACTGTTTGGGATATTGTGCGCGCGATAGCGGCCACAGCCGCGTGCCGGAACCACCGCACAATAAAACGGGAATAATCGGTGGCTGACTGGTAGAACCGGTGGTTGAGGCGTTAGTGTTTGGCATGATAGGACGTAAGTATTTGAGTGCTTTTATGGTTCAAGCGCTCATACTATCAAACCTTTGCGTCATCTGGATGAAGATGCACGCACAGGGCTGATATGCTTGGGCGCAAGATTATTTTTTGGAGTGTACTGGGTGATGCAACAGCGCGTACTTTTTGTTTGCACGGGGAATATTTGTCGCTCGCCGACTGCGGAGGGGGTGGCGCGCGCGTTGGCCGAGAAGCAAGGCGTGGGGCATTTGTTCACATTCGATTCTGCCGGCACGATGGGTTATCACAGCGGCGAGCCGCCGGATCAGCGCGCCATTGCGGTTGCGGCCAAGCGCGGCTACGATCTGGCGCCATTGCGCGCGCGGCAAGTGACGGGAAAAGATTTTTTCAGTTTTGATCACGTGCTGGCGATGGATCGCGGACACCTCAAGGTGCTGCAAAAACTTTGCCCGCAAGAGCATCGACAGAGCCTGGGTTTGTTTCTTGAGTATGCCGGCAAGGCAGATGAAGACGAGGTGCCTGATCCTTATTACGGCGGCCCGGAAGGGTTTGATCATGTGCTGAGCCTGGTTGAAAACGCTGCTGACCAGCTGATTCGCCGCTTATCGGGTGAGATGCCGCGCAGCTAGAGCAGCACTTCAGTCACTGGCGGGTGAGACAGGAAATTTTGCGGACTGGCGCTGGCACCATAGGCACCTGACTGGAAAATGACGAACAAATCGCCCGGTGCTGCATGGGCCAGATTAACGTTATCGGCCAGCAGATCCAGCGGAGTGCATAGCGGGCCAACGACGCTAACAGGCGCGTTTATTGCCGTGTCATCAACACCGTCCAGTGACGGACTCAAGGCTTTTTCAGTGTTGTTCTGAGGGACAAGCGCAACGGGGTAGTTGCGGCGGATCACCTGGCCAAAGTTGCCGCTGGCGGCCAAGTGATGGTTAAGGCCCCCATCGGTGACAAGATAGGTGTGGCCACGCGAGACTTTTTTATCGATGATGCGTGTGACATAAATCCCCGCTTCGCCCACCAGATAACGACCCAGTTCCAAATGCAGTTTTGCCTGCGGCAACTGTTGTGCGGCATGGGTGGCAATCTCGGTTAATGCCGCACTAATCGGGGTCAGATCAAGCGCAGATTCGTGGGGAAAATAGGGGATGCCGAAGCCGCCGCCGAGGTTGAGTGTTTTGATCGGCGCCGGGGCGTGGGCAGCCAGCCTTACGGCCAGTTGATAGCTCGCGCGTTGTGCGTCGGCAAGCGCTTCGCTATTCAGATTTTGCGAGCCGGAAAAAATGTGCAAGCCTTCAAAGGTCAGATGGTTGCCAAAGCGCGACCAGCCAGCCAGAAGCTCGGGAATCATTTCTTCATCAATGCCAAATGGCCGTGGCCCGCCGCCCATGCGCATGCCTGAGCCTTTGAGTTCAAACGCGGGATTTACCCTTAGCGCAACCCGTGCCTGCCGCTCCAGGCGTTGTGCAATGGTTGCCAGGCGTAATAGTTCACCTGCGGATTCTGCATTGATCAATACATTTTCTGCGACAGCCTGCGCCAGTTCGCTATCGCGTTTCCCCGGCCCGGCAAAGCTCACACGCTCGGGTGCGATGTTCGCTTTGAGCGCCAGATCAAGCTCACCGGCCGAGGCGATATCTACACCATCGACTAGCCCGGCGATCAGGCGAACCAAAGGCAGAAAAGGATTGGCCTTGATTGCGTAGTGAATGCCAATAGCTTGCGGCAAGGCGGCGCGCAAATCGGCAATGCGTTGCGTGATGCGCTGGCTGTCAAAGGCATAAAGCGGCGTGCCCTGTTCAGCGGCTAATTGGGCAATCGGTCGGCCGCCGAATGTGTGCGGATCGTGAGGAAAAGACAGGACGGTCATCGTATTAAATTTTCTGCCCGGCATGGGCTAAGCCAGCGGCTAGTGTACGCCGATCAATCTTGCCATTGGCATTGCGTGGCAGCGGGCCGGGATAAATTGTGATGGTGGCTGGCACCATGTAAGGAGGTAAATGCTGGCGACATTCAGCGATCAGCGCGGCGGGCGCGGTTTTTTCGGCAGCGCCTGTGATGAGAGTGACAATGACATGAATTGCTTCGCCCAACGTGTCATGCGGCACGCCAAAAGCGGCGCACTCGGCGACCAGATCAAAGGCAAACAGCACGTCTTCAACCTCAGTGGGGCTCACGCGATAGCCCGAGGTTTTGATCATGTCGTCGCGCCGGCCGACAAAATAGAGAAAACCTTCCGCATCGCGGCGCACGGTGTCGCCCGAATAGACAGCGCATTCGGTCGCAGTCGGGTCGATATGTAACGGCAAGGGCTTGAAGCGCTCGGCGGTGGCTTCTGGATTATTCCAGTAGCCCAGTGTTACCAAGGGGCCGCGATGAACAAGTTCGCCGGGTTCGTTGTCATCACAGAGCGTGCCATCGCTGCGCAGTACCAGCACCTCGGCATGGGGAATAGCCCGGCCGATGGAATCGGGCCGACGGTCGACCTGGTCGGGCGGCAGATAGGTTGAGCGAAACGCTTCGGTGAGACCGTACATCAGAAAAGGCTTGGCATGCGGCGCTTTTTCACGCAGACGTGACAAGGTGTCGCCCGGCATGCGTCCGCCGGTGGTGGCAAAATAGCGCAGGGCATCGGCACACCCGGTGGGCCAGTCAGAGCGTGCGAGCTGGATGTACAGCGGCGGCACGGCGGTGAGGCCGGTGATGTGTTCGTCATGCAGGGCGCGCAGCAGATCACGCGGCAGCACATAGTTGTGCAGTACCACGCAGGCCCCGACATGGAACGCGGTGGTGAGCTGGCTGAATCCGGCATCGAACGAGAAGGGCAAGGCCGCGAGCAGGCGGTCGTCGGGGCGATTATCCAGATAGTGCGCGACACTCTGCGCGCCGATCACGAAATTGCGATGCGAGATCACCACGCCTTTGGGTTTGCCGGTACTGCCTGAAGTGTAGAAAATTGCCACGGCCGCGGTATCCATATCGGTATCCACATTGGTATCCGCAGCGGGAAAAGTCGGCACCCCAAGGGTACTTCCTGCGGGGCGTGTTGGTGAGACGGTGCCGGATGTATCCGCCATGAGCGCTGACCATGCTGGATGAGCAGGGTGAGTCGATACCTCATCAGTGAGCACAATGTGGCGCAGCGCGGGGCAGTTGGCCAGCGTTGCCTCAAGAGCGGCCAGGCGGGCAGCAGAGGTGATAAGGATGGCGACATTGCAATCTTGCAGAATGTGTCCGACTTGTTCTGCACGCAGAATCGGGTTTACCGGTACGAAAAGGCCGCCGGCGTGTGCTGTGCCAAAGCAGGCAACCACTGTTTCCAGACGT
>DATCQI010000015.1:0-5167 GCA_036569545.1 Rugosibacter sp.
CTCTGCCAAGCATTTTGCCGACTATCGTTTCGATCTGCTCGCCAAGGCCGCGTACGAATTCATTTGGGATGAATACTGCGACTGGTATCTGGAACTGGCCAAAGTGCAACTGCAAAACGGCAGCGAGGCACAGCAGCGCGGTACGCGCCGGACGCTGATTCGTGTGCTGGAAGCCATCCTGCGCGTAGTGCATCCGCTGATTCCGTTTATTACTGAAGAGCTGTGGCAGAAGGTGGCTCCGATTGCGGGCAAAGCCACAGGCGACGGCAGTGAATCCATCATGCGGCAAGCCTATCCAGTAGCCAACCCAATCGCCATCGACCCCGCCGCTGAAGCCTGGATTGCGCTGTTGAAGGACCTGGTCAACGCCTGCCGCAGCCTGCGCGGCGAGATGAATTTATCGCCTGCGCAAAAAGTGCCATTAGTCGGCGCTGGCGACACGGCAGCTTTGCAAGCGTATGCGCCCTATCTGGCCGCACTGGCCAAGCTATCCGACGTCAGCGTCGTCGATACACTGCCCGACACCGATGCGCCTGTGCAAATCGTCGGCGAATTCCGCCTGATGCTGAAAATCGAGATTGATGCCGCCGCTGAAAAAGAGCGCATCGGCAAAGAGCTTGCCCGCATTGAAGGCGAAATCATCAAAGCAGAAAACAAGCTGCAAACTGCGAGCTTTGTTGAACGCGCACCAGCCAATGTTGTCACACAGGAACGTGAGCGACTGGCAGGGTTTTTCACGCTACGCGACAAGCTCGCCACGCAGCACGCGCGGCTGGGGTAAACCGTCAAGCCACCGCGTGGCTATTTCCGCTTCATGAAAAACTCGAATTCCGCACCCTGCTCACCACTCAACTCGCGGCTGCCCAGCAACTCATTGCCGGTCTGCCGTGAAAATGCTACGAAGTCTTTGGTCGAGCCAGGATCAGTTGCCAGAATGCGCAATACCTGCCCATACATCAGCTCCGCTAGCGCCTTTTTAGTACGCAAAATAGGTAACGGGCATTTAAGGCCCCGTGCGTCGAGTTCTTTATCAAAATCCATTGTTTCCTCTTTTTTGGGCTTAGGGGTTGCTGAGCTGCGTTGATTTGACCACAGAGATAACATCAATGCTCCGGATACCTCCACTGTTTTCAATTATCACTCGAATTGGGGCATATCCAGTCACATGGAGAAAAAATCCATCCTTGCTGCCAAAAACGGGGGGCAAAATGGCTCGTCGGTTTATCGTGAAGAGACAGGTAGCACTGATTGCGCTCTGCAATACGACTAACCCAAGGTGCGACGAGATAGGCTGTCAATACCACTGCAACCATTGCCACAACGGCCACTGGCCTCCCTATTGCGAGTCGAACCTGCTCAAATGGAAGCGGTACAGCCCTCACATAAACTACGGCGAGTAAAGACAGCATCATCTGCGAGGCCGGATTATTGAAAACGGGAGAAACAAGTGATTGCACCAAAAGCGCCATGAGTGCAGCTGTAGCCGCCGCAGAAAAATGGGCATCACTTTCCGGCATGTATCCACCACTCTGTGAAAGCGACCGCAAGCCCCGCACTGCAAACTGCACAATCAACACGATGAAAATCGATCCGGCGACCCCTCCCCATTCAGCCAGCACTTGCAAGACCTGATTATGGGGGCTCGCCGCAATCACATTCGGGAAAACGGCAAAATGTCCGGGGCCGATTCCCAGCATCGGATCGCTAAGAAACATGGACGCAGCTATCTGCCAAAGCTCGCTTCTTCGAGAACTGTCAAACCGTAGAAACGGGCTAAAGGCGTGCCCCACCGAATCGCCCATCATCGGCAACAAGACAAAGAGAAGGCCGTAGGTTGCGCCGCCGATCAACCATAGCCATAACTGCCCGCGAATAAAAGGAATGGCACTGCGACGCAGAAAAAAAACAACAGTGGCCCATGCGACAAACTGCCCCAAAAGCAGGCTCCGCGAGCCTGATGCAATTGCCAGCGCGGCATAAAGCCCCACCAGCACCCAGCCCAACGCCCGCCATAGTGATCCTGTAACGCGATAGGCAATCGCGTAAGGTGCAAAACATAAAACTACCGTCTGATAATCGGCAAAAACCCGGACGTTATTAAACCCGGGGAACCTCATGGACAAAAACGAGGATGGATCGAATAGGGCGTCCGAGTTCCCTACATAAAAAAGCATCGAGTAACTTGCAAGCACAGCAAGTGTCCACGTCGACAAAATGTCTCGCAGAGACTCTCGCGATGGCGCTGATACGACCAGCAGTACCGTTGTCGAAAACCAGAGCAGTGTCCATGACCATTCCAGAAACGCCAGCAGCGGAATCTTCGCCATGACACTCGACAAGGCACCTAGGGCAAAAAAGACCGTCCAGCCCACGACTTGCCATTGAGTCGCCACCACACCAACGGGGTCATAAGCGATGATGGCCGGTGCAAGCAACAAAACCACCAGAGCCGCTGTTATCAATTCGAAAATTCGCTGCCAATCCATAAGGGATACGGCAGCAAATGAGGACGGGAATCCAAGTACATCAAGCAGTGGGGAAAACAGCAGATAAGCCAGTACCATCCCGATGGCTGTCAAACCATGAGCACGCTGGCGAGAGAATCCCGCGCCGACCAAGCGTCCTTGATTAGCCGCCTTGGACGACATGCATGAACGCCGTTTCCAGCGAGAGCGTCGGCTTGACCTCGATCACGGTATGCCCCGCGGCTTCGAGCGCGTGCAGGGTTGGCCACAGCGCGGTGCGCGGCACTTCAATCACCCAGCGACCGCCGGGTTCTGCTTGCATCCCGGTCAGCACGGCTGCATTACCCTGGCTGCGTACCAGCACTCGATCATCTTCACCGGCGAGTTCAGCAGGTGAGCGCACGGCGCGCAGTTCGCCCTTGTGAATCAGGCCGAAGCGGTCGGCCAGTCGCTCGACATCGTGCAGCACATGCGACGTCAAAAAAATCGTCCCGCCCTGCTGCCGGTAGTCAGCGAGAATATCGACTACATCGCGCCGACCGATCGGATCAAGCCCGGAGAGCGGCTCATCCAGAATCAGCAAATGGGGCTGCACTGCCAGCGCATGCGCCAGCGCTGTGCGTTGCGCCATCCCTTTGGAAAATCCGCGCACGGTTTTATTGGCGACGTCGCCCAGGCCAAAGCGCTCCAGCCATTGCATGCAGTGCGCTTTTTGATTGGCTACTTTCCGCTTGTGCAAGGTCAGTCCCATG
Source organism: Rugosibacter sp. (assembly GCA_036569545.1). Taxonomy (GTDB): domain Bacteria; phylum Pseudomonadota; class Gammaproteobacteria; order Burkholderiales; family Rhodocyclaceae; genus Rugosibacter. The sequence goes on from DATCQI010000015.1 coordinate 3,218, forward strand.
CCCAGAATTTCCAGCGGCGTCAGATAATCCGGCAAGCTGGGGTTTTCCGGCACGTAGCCAAGACCGGTACGCGCGGCGCTCGTCGTCACGTCGACACCAAAAAGCGCCGCGTTGCCAAGCGATGGGCGCATCACGCCGGTGAGAATTTTGATCAGCGTGCTTTTGCCCGCGCCATTGGGGCCGATGAAGCCGAATACTTCGCCCTCGGCAACGGTGAATGAAACGCCCTTCAATGCCTCGAACGGCGGCGAGGCCCAGCGGCGCGGATAGGTTTTTCGCAAATCGTGAATATCAATCGCAAGTGTCATGAGGGTGCGGGAGAAGTACGCAAAACGATATTGCCCTGTTGATCAAAACCAAAGCCGAAACCGAACGGGTCTTGCGGCAAGGCGGGAAGAATGCCTGAAGTAACCAAAGTTTGCAGGTCGGGCACGGGTTTGCCAAAGCGCTGGCGATAGCTGTCAGCGGCGCTGCGCAATTGCTGCAATTGACGCAAACGCACTACCCGCGTTTCCAGATATTTACGGAAATCCGGACGCCGCGCCTCTTTGGCCAGCGCCTCCACCACGCGTATCGCCAGCTCGGTGTCTTGCGCTTTATCCGCCCAGCGCGCGGCCATATTCTGCATGGTCAGTTGCTGGTCTGGGTCCGGCAGTTTCAATGCGGCTTCACGCATCCAGGCAGCAGCACCGGCCGGATCGTGCTTGTAATACCACTGGTTGAACCCATAAAAAAACGCAGGCTGGTAATCGAAAAATCGCGCGCGGCTGGCACGGGCAAGTATTGTTTGCGCCGCATCCACTTCACCATACTGGGGCAGAATCGCGAAGGCGATGTAATAGTTGTCTTCATGCGCCGGGTTCAGCCAGGACACATCTTTTTGCACTTTGCCGAGAATGGCGTAATCCTCGGGTTTCATTTTTTCGGTGGACACAACCAGGGCGCGAATCGCTGCGATGTTGGCTGCCAGATAACGGTCGCCCATGGCCATGAATACTTGCACGAATAACGGCAAGGCTACCTGCATCTCGATCGCCACTGTTTGCCGTGGCGCAGATTTCAACCGCTGCGTGGTGGCAATAAATACCAACGCCAATAACATGACGAAAAAAGGCATCAGCCAGCGTTTGCGTACTATATTCACCGTCTCACCAACGCCAGCGCTCTGCGTCCCTTTGGGAACTTTTCCATGGCTTATTCAAAATCCCGGCGAGTGAAGGTCAGCACCGCCAGGGTAATCAGCAGCGCGGCATAGCTCGCCGCCATCATCAAACCCAGCCCGACCGCCTGACTCGCCGGCGCCAGGTCGTACATCGGCCATGCCCGAAAATCCAGCCGCGATAAATCAGGCAGCACCCATTGAATCGCATCGATGATTGGCGCAAAACGCATCAGCGCCGGGTCACCATCCGCGCCCCTGGCCAGATACTCGGCCACAGCACCCAGGCTTTTGCCACTCACAGCAAACGCCAAGCCCAGCGCCAAGGGCAGCATCGGCACGGTAGAAAACGTGGAAACCCACAGCGCAAAGGCTGCAACTACCGCCGCATCAACCCACAACCCTGCCACGGTGCTCCAGTAGGGCAAACCAAGAACTACGGGAAAACCCTGCGCGTACCCTTTGCCCAGACTCAGCACCACCACCCAGAGCAACAGCCCGAGCAACAAGGCCGCCAAGGCCAGCAGACCCAATACGCCCAGATAGCGGCCGACAATATAGCGGCCACGAGCCACTGGGTAAGTGAGTGAAAACAACACCGTGCGCCGCTCGATTTCACGTGCAACCAGCTCTTGCACCCAGAATAGCGAAAATAAAACCAGCGTGATGCGCAGGCCGGACAAACCCACATCCAGCGCCACCGTCTGTGGCTGGCGCGGAGAAAACGACGCAGAAAGATAAGCAATGCCGACGAGCAAGGCACCGAGTATCAGGATGGACTGAATACTCCG
>DATCQI010000016.1:0-5923 GCA_036569545.1 Rugosibacter sp.
AGCAAACCAATAATTAATGGCAAAACTGCCAGCAAAAAGCCGGCTGATAACAGCTTGAAAAACGATTTCGGATAATGAATAGTCATGAGAGGATGTATCGCAAAACTTGTGCCTGATAACAGAAAGGTCGGGATATAGCCCCAAATACTATGGGTTTGCTTTTAATTGTCGCATCGTGCTGCGCATGAAACAGAAATCTTCCCATGCTTTAGCTTTGTCGAGGAGATTGCGCAACAGATAGGCCGGATGGTAGGTGACGATCACGGGTATCCCCTCATAGTCATGCAGCTTGCCACGGGCAGCGCTGATTTTTACTTCGGTCTGCAGCAACGTCTGCGCGGCGGGGCGGCCCATAGCCACAATGAGTTTTGGCTGGATCAAGGCAATTTGCTGAGCAAGATAAGGCCGACAGGCTGCAATTTCGTCATGGTCCGGCGTTCTATTTTCCGGTGGGCGGCATTTAACGGCATTCGCAATATAAACATCCTGCCCACGCCGCAGATCAATCGAGGCCAGCATGTTGTCCAGCAATTGCCCTGCCTGCCCGACAAACGGCTCACCGCGCTCGTCCTCTTCCGCACCCGGCCCTTCACCGACAAAAAGCCAGTCGGCTCGGCCGTCGCCTACACCCAACACGGCTTGTTTGCGCGCCTCGCAAAGTCGGCACTGGCGACACGCCGCAACAGTGGCCGCAAGCTCGTCCCAACCCATGGTCATGGCGACGCTCGCAGCGTGTGTGCCCGGGACATTCAGCGGCGCAGGCATCATAGCCGGAGTAGCCGCCATAACTGGCTCGCGCAGTTTCCACAGCGGCCCCAGCCCCATGTCGTGCAGTATCTGTTGACGACGAGAATTCATAAGTTATTCATGACTGATTTATAAATCCCGTGCCATCACGATCGCATCTTCCCGTTGTTCATCCGCGGGATAATAACCGCGTCGCCGACCAATCTCGGCGAATCCCAGCCGCGCATACAAAGCCAGCGCAGCTTGATTCGTGGCACGCACTTCGAGAAGCATGCGTTTTGCCTGCTGCGCCTGGGCCCGCACTATCAGGTGTTGTAAAAACGCTGTGCCCACCCCTTGTCGCTGAAATCCCGGTAACACGCTGATGTTCAGCAAATCGGCCTCGTCCGCCGCCATCATCACCACGCCATAACCCATTAAGGAGCCGCTGCCATCATAAGCCAGCAAGGCATCGTGACCAGCGGCCAGCGAATCGGCAAATTGGCCATGCGTCCACGGCGAGCCATGCAGCACGGCCTCGGCGGCGACCACTGCATGCAAATCAGCCAGGGTCATCGCGGTGGTGCGCATGTTTTGGTCAAGCATCATTTCAATCCACCGCGCGCCAAGCGTTCACTCGTGGTAAATGCCACTTTTTCGCGCACATAAATAGGCTGGGCATCAGCTGCAGCTACTCCTCGGCCACTGGCCAAGACTGGCGCCGCCAAACGCGCCACAGCGGTGGCCGAAGGAAAAGCATCAGGATGAATGCCTGCCAAGTCAGGCTTTCGGCTAGTCAATAAGTCAGTATAGGTTTTAAAGCCATCTCCCACACCCCAGGCATCCTGAAAAGTCGGCGCTGGTGATACGGCGGGCGCGACACAGTGAGGTGCCATCACTTCGTGAGCCACATCCCCCTCAATGGTATAAGCGGCTGCATAAATTTCATTCATGCGTGCATCAAGACATGTCCAGACATGACGCTCGCCCGATGCCAAGGCTAATGCGGCCAGGGTTGAGATAGGCGCAACGGGCACATCCAGGCCAAATGCCAGACCCTGCGCAACACCACACGCCAAGCGCAAACCCGTGAACCCGCCCGGGCCTGCACCAAAGGCAATGCCATCAAGTTGTTGCAATGTGATGCCGGATAGCGCCAGCAGCTCGTGTGCCCAGGGCAAAAGATATGCCGAGCCGCTATTCGGGTGATCGGCATATCGCTCGGTGATCTCGCCATCCTGCCAAAGTGCGACAGATAGGTGTCGTGTCGCCGTCTCGAAAGCCAGAAAGCGCACAGCTTGGGAAGAATTAAACGCGCGGACGGCCAAACATGCCGCGCAATGCATCTTGCAAATCAGCAGGTAGCACAACTGTCTTGGCGTTTTCCGACGTTGCCAGATTGCCTAGCGTCTGGATATATTTTTCGCCCAGCAAATAGCGCACAGGGGCATCGTCACTCCCCAGCGCCACCGCGACGCGCTGGATGGCTTCGGCACTCGCCGTCGCCAGAGTGACTTGCGCTTCGGCTTGCAGGCGTGCGGCTTGCAGTTGAGCTTCCGCATTCAGGATGGTCGATTGCTTGGTACCTTCAGCGCGTGTCACGGTGGCTTTGCGTTCACGCTCGGCAGAGGCTTGCGCCTCCATCGCGCGCTGCATCGATTCAGACGGCTTGATGTCTTGTATCTCGACCGACTTGACGGTCAGGCCCCAATCAATGGCTTCATCGGCAACACCTGCGCGCAAGCGTGCCTTGATCTTGTCTCGATTTGACAGCGCTTCATCAAGTGTCATATCACCGATGATCGAGCGCAAGGTGGTCATGATCATGTTGCGAATCGCCTCGGAAAAATCCGTCACGCCATACACCGCCTTGATCGGGTCGGTGACCTTGATAAAGGCAATGGCATTGGTCAGAATAACCGCGTTGTCGCGAGTAATCACTTCCTGCTCCTGCACGTCGAGAATAATGTCCTTGGTCACCAGCTTGTAGCGCACCATATCCAGATACGGAATAATGATGTTAAGACCGGGTAGCAATGTCGTCCTGTATTTGCCCAGACGCTCGACTATCCATTCCTCACCTTGCGGCACGATGCGTACGCCCTTGGCCACCGTAACGATGGCAAAAATAAATAGTGCGATAACAAAAAATCCAAGCTCACCCATCATTTGCTCCTCATGTTTTACCCACCTTCAAGAGCTGGCCATCCACTGCCAGCACCTTTACTCGCTCACCGGCAGCAATCGTTTCGTCGGCCATACACGGCCAAACATCTGCACCCATTACGGGTTTTTGAAAACGCACTTCGCCGCGTCCGGATGACCCACTTGGCACACCCAGCGCTTCAATCGTCCGTACCAGCACGCCAATCTCACCTAGCGCTTCATCCGCCTGACCTGCACGCGTGCGGCTGACATTGCGAAAAAACTTGAACCACAGCACCGTCATTGCTACCGAAGCCGCTGTCCATAACAGTATCTGCACCGCAAAACCCAGTGCCGGAAGCAGCAATAAAGCAGCGCCTACGAATATCGCGCCGAGGGCGAACCAGATGATGAAAAAACTGGGCAAGGCTAACTCTACCAAAGCCAGCCCCATGCCTAATACCATCCAGTGCCACCAAAGAATTGGCATGGTTTACTTTTTGTGGCTGGCGAGTCGCATCGAAGTATCAATCACGGTATCCGGATTCAACGAGATGGTCTGGATGCCTTCATCCATCAGCCACTCGGCAAAGTCAGCGTGATCTGACGGCCCCTGACCGCAAATGCCGACATACTTGCCCAGCCGATTACAAGTCGCAATCGTCATGGACAGCAACTGTTTAACAGCCGGATCGCGCTCATCAAACGAATGCGCCACCAGGCCAGAATCACGATCCAGACCCAGCGTCAGCTGGGTCAGATCATTCGAGCCGATGGAATAACCATCGAAGTGCTCAAGGAACTGTTCGGCCAGCAAGGCATTGGAAGGAATCTCACACATCATGATCAGCTTCAACTCATTTTCGCCACGGCGCAGACCATGCTCCGCCAGCAATTCGACCACGGTGCGGGCTTCATCCACCGTGCGCACAAAAGGCACCATGATCTGCACATTGGTCAGCCCCATGTCATTGCGCACGCGCTTCATGGCACGGCATTCGAGCTCAAAACAAGCGCGGAAAGACGGTGCGATGTAACGCGAAGCGCCACGGAACCCCAACATGGGGTTTTCTTCTTCCGGCTCGTAAATCTCGCCGCCGAGCAGCTTGCGGTATTCGTTTGATTTGAAATCCGACAAGCGAACAATCACCGGCTGAGGATAAAACGCCGCCGCAATAGTAGCCACGCCTTCAGTCAATTTCTCGACAAAAAATGTCTCAGGCGAAGCGTAGCCGCGCGAACGACGTAGAATTTCTTCCCGCAAACTGGCTGGTACTTGATCAATTTCAAGAATCGCCTTGGGATGAATACCGATCATATTGTTAATCACAAACTCAAGCCGGGCCAGACCTACGCCCGCATTCGGGATCTGCGCAAACTCGAAAGCGAGTTCAGGGTTACCCACGTTCATCATGATTTTGACCGGCAGCTTGGGCAAATTACCCACATCCTGCCGCGTGATTTCAAACTCAAGCGCATCGCGATACACGTAACCCGTATCACCCTCGGCACACGATATGGTCACGCTCTCTCCTTCGGTCAAGGCGGTGGTGGCACTGCCGCAACCCACAATAGCAGGGATGCCCAGTTCGCGCGCAATAATCGCCGCATGGCAAGTACGTCCACCACGATTCGTCACAATCGCTGAAGCGCGCTTCATGACAGGCTCCCAGTTGGGGTCGGTCATATCTGCAACCAGCACATCCCCTGGCTGCACCAAGTGCATTTGAGTGGGATCTTTGACTACACGCACCACACCGGAACCAATTTTTTGCCCGATGGCGCGACCACTGGTGAGCACTTTGCCATGCTGTTTGAGCTTGTATTTTTCAATCACCGAGGCATGATTATCTTGCGATTTCACGGTCTCTGGGCGCGCTTGCAGGATATACAGCTTACCATCCTGACCATCCTTGCCCCATTCGATATCCATCGGCCGATCATAGTGCGCTTCAATGATCATGGCATACCGCGCCAGCTCAAGAATATCGGCGTCGGTGAGCGAGAAAACATTCCGCTCGATCTCTGGCACTTCTATTGTTTCCGTACTACGACCCGCCTGCCGCGACTCGGTAAAGATCATCTTGATGAGTTTACTGCCCATGTTGCGCCGAATGATGGAAGGCTTGCCCAGCGCCAGCGTGGCTTTATGGACATAGAACTCGTCCGGATTCACCGCGCCTTGCACCACGGTTTCGCCCAAGCCATAACTTGAGGTGATAAACACGACTTTATCGAAACCGGATTCCGTATCCATCGTAAACATCACGCCGGAAGCACCGGTGTCTGAACGCACCATGCGCTGCACACCTGCTGACAAGGCTACCTCGGCATGCGCAAAACCTTTATGCACGCGGTAGGCGATAGCGCGGTCGTTGTAGAGCGACGCGAATACCTCTTTGATGGCGTGCAGGATATTGTCATAGCCATGGATATTCAAAAAGCTTTCCTGCTGGCCGGCAAACGAAGCATCCGGCAGATCCTCCGCCGTTGCGGAAGAGCGTACGGCAAAGGTTGCCTCAGCACTGCTTGACGCAATAAGCAGCTCGTATTCCTGTTTGATTTCATTTTCCAGATTGGGCGGAAACGGCGTATCCACCACCCATTGACGAATCTGCGCGCCCACTTTGGCGAGCTTCTCGACATCATCCACATCTAGCGCATCCAGCGCGGCATTGATGCGATCAGCCAGCCCCAGATGGGCGAGAAACTCGCGATACGCCAACGCTGTCGTTGCAAAGCCGCCTGGCACGCGCACATGGGATGCCGCCAGCTGGCTGATCATTTCACCCAGTGACGCATTTTTACCGCCAACATCCCCCACGTCTGTCATGCGTAAATGTTCAAAGCCAATCGCGTAGCGATGTGTGAAAGGTGTAGATGAAGACATTCAAGTTCCTTCTGTTAACATGGAGGGAAAGCCGCTATTTTATAGCCATTTACATGCCTTCTACCCTCTTGAAAGATTATTCATGATCCCTCCCTCTACGCCCACCCGGCATACGGTATTTTTTGTCTCTGATGGCACAGGCATTACCGCAGAAACACTGGG
>DATCQI010000017.1:0-8604 GCA_036569545.1 Rugosibacter sp.
CGGGGCTGCATAGCTCAAACCACTAAACCATGTGGTAACGACCAGTACTCCTGCACCAACCAACAGACCACGGGCAACTGAGGCCAATACATAGGCTGAAAAAAATTCACTATATGAAATAGGCGGCAATAGCACAAAGACCAAATTGCCTGTCACTTTTGACTGAATCAAGGAAGAGGACGTATTTGCAAATGCGTTTTGCAATACCGACATCATCACCAGCCCAGGGATCAGAAACGAGGTGTAGGGCACACCATGCACTTCTACATGGGAAGCCAGCACATGCGAAAAAATCAGTAAATAAAGCAAGGCTGTCAGCACGGGGGCAGCGACGGTTTGTGCCGCCACTTTCCAGAAGCGCAGCACTTCTTTGTAAAAAAGAGTAATGAAGCCGCGACTGGGCTTTAGGGACAGGCTATTCATGCGATGCGAGTTTTATCTGATCTTGCTCTTGCATCACACGAACAAACACGTCTTCAAGGTCTGGTTTGCCAATTTCAAGCTCGTCAATCACGCACCCGGCATTGCGAATACTTGCCAGCATGGGCTCTATTTCATCGAAATGAGCAAAGGCGCACGCCCACCATCCACCGGGGATCTCTTGCATATTTTTCTCTTGCGTTATGCGTTCTTGCGTCATGCCTAACTGGGCGGGCTTGTCGCTCACGGTACGCAGCCGCAAGGTATGCGAAGAGAAACGGCCGAGCAGGTTCGGTGTGGTGTCCAGTGCAACCACTTGACCCGCTTTCAGCATGGCAATACGTCCGCAAAGGTTTTCCGCCTCTTCAAGATAATGGGTCGTGAGCACAATCGTGTGCCCATCTTTATTAAGCCGCCGCACAAACTGCCACAAGGTTTGGCGCAGCTCCACATCAACGCCGGCAGTAGGTTCATCCAGCACAATCACCGGCGGCCTATGCACCAGTGCTTGCGCTACCAATACACGCCGCTTCATTCCGCCAGATAGCGTGCGCATATTGGCATCCGCTTTACTGGTCAAATCGAGATTTTCTAGGATTTCATCGATCCATGCCCGACGCTGTCGACTCGGGTCAATGCCATAGTATCCGGCCTGAATTTCAAGGGTTTCGCGTACGCTGAAAAAGGGATCAAATACCAGCTCTTGAGGAACAACGCCTAGCTGGCGACGAGCCGCCCGGTAGTCAGCTTCTACGTCAAACCCCATAATCGTCAATCGGCCGGAATCCGGACGAGACAAACCGGCCAAGGCAGAAATCAGCGTTGTTTTCCCCGCGCCGTTAGGTCCAAGCAGACCGAAGAATTCGCCCTGCTGTATCGCGAGATCAACGCCATTGAGTGCGTGAACCGAGCCAAAGCGTTTATATACCTGCTCAACGCGGATGGCGACAGTCATGACAGAATAAATGCAGAAGTTAGAACCACGCGAATGCGCGGTCAGTGCTGAGGCAGCAAGTCAGCTACATCATATACGGCAGCCAAACTTAAAAAGTTCGGAGGAAGACTGGTTAGTCGAATCGACCGGCCATTAAGCGTTGCGGCACGCATCCAGCCAAAAACAACCGCCAACAGGGATGAATCGACTGATGTCACGTTAGTCAAGTCAAACTCCGTAACAGGTAAATTGCCCGCTGATAACGCAGCTACACCCTCGGCAAGCAGCGTTGCAGCATCGGCTACCGTAACCGGGCCGGAAACCTCTACACGACCATTCGTGGTACGAATCATTTTTTAATAGCGACGGTATCGCCAGACCTATTCTTGGTTTGCAATGATTTGATCAGTCCATCAATTCCTGAGTTGCGCACCTCTCTGGCGAAGGAATCACGATAATTCGTTACAAGGCTGATCCCTGCAATTTCAATATCGTAAATTTTCCAGCCCGCGTTACCTTTTTGCAGATAGTAATCGAGTTGAATCGACTGAGCACCTGGCTGTTTGATTTCAGAGTGCACTTTAGCGTCAGTTTCACCAGTTTTTAATAGCAGAGGCTTGATATCAATTGTCTGATTTTTATATTCAGTCAGTGCTCTTGAATAAGTACGAACAAGCAATATTTGAAATTCATTGGCTAATGCTTTCTGTTGCTCAGCACTGGCCTGACGCCAGTCACGTCCCAATGCCAACCGAGTCATATGTAAAAAGTCAAAATTAGGCGCGATCTTTTTTTCTACCAGATCCATTGCTTTTTTGGCATCTCCCGACTGAATATCTTTATCAGCGCGAACGATCTCCAGCACTTCACTGCTGACAGACTTAATCAGCACATCAGGAGCCATGTCGTTGGCCAACACGCTAGTAACAATCAGTACGCTACTAATAAAAGCTGCAATAGATTTCATTGAATGACCCTATATTGAAAATTTCATTTGACGAGAAATCAGCTTTACTGGCTCTCATCTTCTCGCGGTGCATTGCTGTCATAAATCAAGCTGCGGCGACGCTGAAGGTATGCATCTCTAACATAAGAGTATTTGTCCAGCGCTGCCTCTTCTATGACTTTATCAGCTGGCAACAAATCTGCACGCTCGTTAATTAAACGTACCGCCTCCAAGGTGTTACGTGTGGGCACATCACCTAAATTTCCAACCGGGTCAGCAGCAACATCGAGCACCAATCCCGCCGTATCGCGAACAGTTCGCGGCCCAAACAATGGCACAACGACATAGGCGCCACTACCCACGCCCCAGCGACCAAACGTCTGGCCGAAGTCTTCATCATGCTTTTCCAAACCGATATGCGATGCGACATCCAGCACACCCAACAAGCCGACCGTTGAATTAACCGCCACACGACCAAAATCACTCGCCCCTTCTGTCAATTTGCCTTGCAAGAGGTTGTTCACCCCTACAAAAACATCGGCAATATTGCCAAAAAAGTTGGTTACACCCGTACGCACAGGATTCGGCAGAACGGCGTCATAGCCTTTAGCAACCGGCTTCAAGACAATCTTATCCAGCCCATCATTGAAAGAGAATATTGCCCGATTAAACCCCTCAATCGGATCTTTAGATTCACCTGATGTGGCACAACCTGTGGTCAAACCTGTCACCAAGAACATTAATGCGACAGACTTGGCACGCACAGACAATGTTTTCATTTTAATTTCCCGTAAAAATAATAACTACTTTTTGCTGCTATCCGCACCACCCTCAGCTGCTTTGCTGAACATAAACTGGCTAATCAATTTCTCAAGCACGACAGCCGACTGTGTTTTTTTAATCACATCGCCAGACTTTAGCATATTGGTATCACCACCCGCATCAAGTCCAATGTACTGTTCACCCAGCAATCCGGAGGTGTTAATGGTGGCAAACGTATCACGCGGGAAGCGGTAGCGGGTATCCAGTTGCATTTTTACAACAGCCTGATACGCTTCCGGATCAAACCGAATCTCGGAAACCCGACCAACAACAACACCAGCACTTTTCACGGGGGCGCGAACTTTGAGCCCACCAATGTTGTCGAATTTAGCTTCAATAGCGTAAGTCTCCCCACTCCCGGAAGTGGCAAGATTCCCCACTTTCAACGCTAAAAAAAGCAGTGCAGCCAAACCAATCGCCACAAAAAAGCCAACCCAAAGATCAATCGTAGTACGAGTCATGTCATGCCCCTCTAAACATGAAGGCGGTAAGAATAAAATCGGCAGCCAAAATAGCTAACGACGACGTTACAACAGTGCGCGTAGTTGCGCCAGAAACACCTTCGGCCGTAGGGTCTGCGTCATACCCCTCAAACACAGCGACCCAACTGACGATGATGCCAAAAACGAAACTTTTGATCACCCCATTGAGAATATCATTCCGAAAATCAACAGACGCCTGCATTTGCGACCAGAACGAGCCCTCATCAACCCCGATCAATTGCACACCGACCAGGTAACCACCCAGAATACCCATGGCTGAAAACAACGCGGCTAGAATCGGCATGGAAACCACCCCACCCCAAAATCTCGGGGCAATGACACGCGCTATGGGGTTGACCGCCATCATCTCCATGGCAGACAATTGCTCAGTTGCTTTCATCAGACCAATTTCTGCTGTAATCGCCGAACCTGCACGACTGGCGAAAAGGAGTGCCGCAACAACTGGCCCCAACTCGCGCACCAATGACAAAGCCACCAGAATACCCAGCGCTTCGGTAGAACCATAGCGTTGCAGCGTGTCATACCCCTGCAAACCAAGAACCATACCGACAAACAATCCCGACACCAGAATAATGATCAACGAAAGAACGCCCGTGAAATAAATCTCACGCAACGTCAAATGAAGCCGACGGAAGGCTGTTCCCGACTGCATAAAGATAGCGACAAAAAAACGAGCTGCAAAACCCAGCCGGAAAATTCGTTTGGTGACCGTATGACCCAAGGTCTGTAAAAATTGCGCCGTTTTCGATCCAGTCTTATCTACCTTATCCACGCTACACCCCGCTTTCCATCAACTGCTCGCCATAGGTCTTTTCCGCCGGATAGTGGAAAGGCACAGGCCCATCGGCCTCACCCCACACGAATTGATGAACATAAGGTGCCTTTGAATTCTTTATCTCTTCAGCCGTTCCCTCGGCAACAACTTTTCCTTCAGAAACAAAATAGACATAATCAACAATCTTCAAGGATTCATGCACATCGTGCGTCACCACGATGCTGCTTGCCCCCAGGGCATCATTCAGCTTGCGAATCAACTCACCCACGATAGATAAGGAAATTGGATCAAGGCCGGCAAAAGGTTCGTCATACATGATCAGCATAGGGTCTAGCGCTATGGCGCGCGCCAATGCGACGCGACGTGCCATGCCACCGGAAAGCTCAGCCGGCATCAAATTGTGTGCGCCACGCAAACCTACCGCATGCAACTTCATCAATACCAGATCGCGAATCATCGCTTCGGGCAGATCCGTGTGCTCTCGCATCTGGAAGGCAATGTTGTCGAACACCGACATATCGGTGAACAAGGCACCAAACTGAAACAACATGCCCATGCGCCGACGCAGTGCATAAAGCTGCTTTGCATCAAGCTCATGCACCACCTGCCCCGCCACTCTGACATCACCAGAGGTCGGCTTGAGCTGCCCCCCAATCAAACGCAGCGTGGTAGTTTTGCCGCAACCCGAACTCCCCATAATCGCAACAACCTTGCCGCGAGGAATCGTGATATTAATCCCGCTAAGTATCGAGCGCGTATCGTAAGAGAAGTTGAGATCCCGAATTTCAACTAGGGGTTCTTGTGACATAGGATAAGTAAAAAAATGTGGGTTCAGGCTGATTGAAGCGCATGATTGTAGCAGAAGGACTCTCTCGAATTAAGGTGCTTAGTCGAAGAAAAAGTAGAGTAAATACCACTCACACAAGCCTTTGCCCCCCCTGATCTTTAGCCTATGATGCCCATGATAAATAGGCATTGGACATCCTGTGACCGTACTAAAAGACAAAGCTGTCGTATTACTCGTTGATGACGATCCGCTCATCAGTGACACCTTGGGATATTTCCTGAGTCGCGATTACACTGTCCTGACCGCAACCCAGCGCAAAGAAGCAATTGCCCTGTTACGACAGACAGATACAGCGCCCGCCGTAGCCTTGATCGACCTTGGCCTTCCCCCGACGCCTCACGTTCCTGATGAAGGGTTCGCCCTGATCGCCGCAATTCTTGCGCATTCCCCTCACATTCGGATTATTGTTCTTTCTGGCCAAAGCGAAGAAACCAACGCCCGCCATGCACGCGCCCTGGGTGCCACTGAGTTCATTTCCAAACCAGCGAGCCCGGAAGAAATTCTCAAGCTGATTCAGCATGTTCTATCGTTCAGTGACAGTGCTAATCAAATAGAAGATGGCTTGATAGGCAATAGTGCCGCAATGCAAAACCTGCGGGCGCAAATCAAACAGTTTGCGCCGTCGCCTTTCCCTGTATTAATAGAGGGCGAATCGGGCAGCGGCAAAGAGCTGGTGGCTTCGGGCCTGCATCGATACGCAAAGCGTGCCAATGAGCCCTACCTGACGTTGAATTGCGCCGCAATCTCGCCTAACCTGATGGAAGCTGAGCTCTTCGGACATGGCAAAGGGGCTTTTACCGGCGCAGCCGGGGCACGCTCAGGTTATTTTGAAGATGCCGCAGGCGGCACCTTGTTTCTGGACGAAATTGGCGAGCTGCCACTTGAGTTGCAACCCAAACTATTACGCGTGCTGGAGAACAACGAATTTCAGCGCATTGGCGAAACACACTCCCGCCACACAGCCGCACGCATTGTTGCGGCCACGAATCGTGATTTAAAAAAAGAAGTACGCGAGGGGCGATTCCGCGCCGACCTATATCACCGGCTTTCGGTTTTCACAATCAATGTTCCTCCCGTGCGCGAACTGGGCACTGACCGACTGCAATTGTTTGAACACTTTCGCACGTTATATAGCGCACAAACAGGCTTTCCCACTTTTCAATTGAATCAGAAAACAACCGAACGCCTGTTGGCTTACTCATTTCCGGGCAACGTACGTGAATTACGCAACATTGTGATTCGCCTCGTCACCAAATACGCCGGCAAAATCCTGACGCTGCATGAACTCGAAGCTGAGTTGGATATTGCCGGGGCAGCAAATGTTGCCGCTGCATCCAGCGTATCGCCAGCGCCGACTTTTGCTACCAGTGCCGAGCTGGTCGCCTATGCGCTGCGCGAATTAAAAACACAACATGAGTTCAGTCTTGATGCTACCTTAAGGCACTGGGAAGAAGCCTATATTGAAGCCGCCCGCCAATTAGCGCATGACAATTTAAGTCAAGTCGCCCGTCTTTTGGGCATTAACCGCACGACACTCTATAACCGCATCGATGCACTCGGACGCGCCAAGCGCCCGCCTTCAAAGTAGCGACAGGAGCTTTAGCCACTCTATGTATCTGGAACACTTTGGCCTTACCGAGCCTCCTTTCCGCATCACGCCGCACACGGATTTTTTCTTTGACGGTGCGAATCGCGGCGCCACGCTGGATGCCCTGTTGTATGCCATCACCCACGATGAAGGCATTGTTAAAGTCAGTGGTGAGGTTGGCAGCGGAAAAACCATGCTGTGCCGCGTATTGATGGAGCGCCTGCCTGAAAATGTCACCATCATCTATCTGGCAAACCCTTCCCTGGCGCGCGAAGACATGCTTTACGCCATTGCCGATGAACTCCACCTTGCGCTACCAGACAATGCCAGAGTATCTCTCGTCTTGCGCACCCTGCAAGATCACCTGATCACCTCTTTCAGTCACGGCCGTCAGGTGGTGGTACTCATCGACGAAGCCCATGCGATGCCGGTAGAAACGCTGGAAGAAATTCGCCTGTTATCCAACCTCGAAACCAATCACCATAAACTGCTTCAGCTCGTACTCTTTGGCCAGCCTGAGCTGAACGATATTCTGTCCCGCCCCGATATGCGCCAGCTCAAAGAGCGCATTACCCATAACTTTGGATTGGAACCTCTGGTGCGTGATGATATCGCCAGCTATCTTGATTTCCGCATGCGCGCCGCAGGCTATCGCGGCCCTCGCGTCTTCATGCCTGTGGCAGTAAAAATGATCGCACGTACCTCACATGGCCTCACCCGCCGCATCAACATCCTCGCCGATAAAGCCTTGCTCGCGGCTTACGCACAAGGCAGCCATCAGATTGCGGCGAAAGAAGCTCACGCGGCAATTCGCGATAGTGAGTTCAGCCAAGCCACCTATTCTGGCAAAAAAACATCCAGCAATTTAACTCGCACGATCGCTCTCGGCAGTGCGGCCCTTGCGGCCGTTGTGGCTTTGGTTGTAGTCACGTGGCTGATCGCCACAACTCATCGCCCCTCTGTGCGTGGAGCTGAACCTGTTTCGCATTTGGTGCCGCTGGCAAGTCAAGTCAAATCTGCTCCGTCTGTGCCCGCCTATCCATTAACCCAGGCCCGCATCGCCGCCGGGCAACATTGGCTCGAAAAGACGCCGAATAATCACTGGTTCATACAAGTATGGGCAGCCGATGCAAAGCAGCAGGAACAGGTCGAAAGCTTTTTACACGACGCCGCACCACAAGTCGATTTCAACAATCTGCGCGTCTATTTTTCGTCCCTCAGCGGTCAGCCACGTTATGGCATCATCTATGGCGACTATCCAACACGCGCTGCCGCGATGGCTGCCATCAAGCAGCTGCCGGACACATTGAAAAAAACCCGGCCCTATGCCCGCCAGGTGAGTCGCCTGCGGCAATGACAAATCACTAAAATACTATTTGATTAACCATTAAAATCATTGAGTTAAATAAATAACATCATGTATCATGCTAGCATCAGAAATTACTACTTGCTTGAATAGCCCCTTTGGAGAACCCATTGCGCCCACACCTAAAACCAGCGCTCTCTGCTATAGGCTTCGCCAGCCTTGCCTTGCTGGCGGCCTGTAGCACCATTCAACCACCTGCGGTTTCCAATAATCATCTCCACGCTGAAAACATTCCCTCTGCTGCCGTCTCACGCGACATCCCAACTCCTGTTGCTACCGCAATAACATTGCCCCGCCCAACGGCTTCAGCAAAAACAGAAACTTATTCGGTCTCCGTGCGCAATATTCCAGTGCAGGATTTACTCTTTGCCCTGTCGCGCGATGCCAAAATTAACGTCGATGT
>DATCQI010000018.1:0-4116 GCA_036569545.1 Rugosibacter sp.
CGAAGAAAGCGCATCGGCGCGCGCATGCCAGGCATTGGCGACCAGCATGGGTGAACGTAAGCGCTCGGCTGTACCCAACATATAGCGGAAAAGACCTTCTTTGGCCACCAGCGTAAACAGCGCCGCCCACATGGCCGCCACGCCAACTGGAGGCAAGTGGCCCAAATTCGACAAGCGTCCGGCCGCTGAAATCAGAATACCGACACCCGTACCCACCAATAGCAATCCCAGCACTAAAGAAGCTGCGGTTTCATAACGACCATGGCCATAAGGGTGCGCATCATCAGCGGCTTCTGCACCTTTGCGATTCGCATACAGAACAAATCCATCCGAAATAATGTCTGCAAACGTATGCATTGCATCCGCCATTAAACTTTGCGAGTGAGCGAGGAAGCCAACGATCATCTGCATCGCGGTGAGCACCAGATTCACGCCAACACTCACCCAGGTAATGCGCTGTCCATCAGCAAAACGCTGATTGGTATCTGGGGCGTGTCGATGCAAGGGGTCGTGGGTTCCGCGTAGCATGATTGAAAGTGAATTAAAAGTGTGCCGGGTGGAAAGCTATACTATCAATATCTCTATTCTAACTGGGGCTTCTTATCATGGGACGTTTGAATGAAATTCTCGCTTTAGCGCAGGCACGCGCCGCTGACTTTCAATTACCTTACGCTGGGGCGCTAACACCGCAAGAGGCAAACGAAGTTCGCCAGCTTGCGCCCAATGCAGCCATTGTTGATGTGCGCACCCGTGCCGAGTGGGAATGGGTAGGGCGTGTGCCGGATGCCATCGAAATCGAATGGGCAACCTATCCAGGCATGCAACCCAATCCCGAGTTTATGCAAACATTGCAGCACGCCCTCACGAGTGATTCCTTGCTCATGTTTATATGCCGCTCGGGCGCACGTTCCAGCGCAGCGGCCAAGGCGGCTTCTGCCGCAGGCTATCCCTCCTGCTACAACATTCTCGAAGGTTTTGAAGGCGATAAAAACGCCAATGGCCAGCGCAACCAAACTGACGGTTGGCGCCACGCTGGCCTGCCCTGGATTCAAAGCTGAGTTCATCGCCATGCAAACTGCCACCATACAATTTGATCACTTCAACGCACTGGCCGATAAAGAAGCGGGCGAGCGCATCCGCGCGGCCAAAGCGGTACTCGGTAAAAAAGCCGTGCTGCTGTGCCACCACTATCAGCGCGCCGATGTGTATGAGCACGCCGATCTCACGGGCGACTCACTCAAGCTCTCGCGCCTGGCGGGAGATGCCGAAGCAGAAAATATCATCTTTTGCGGCGTGCACTTCATGGCCGAAGTCGCCGATATTCTCTCGCGGCCGGAACAAATTTCGATTCTGCCCGACCTGGCTGCAGGCTGCTCCATGGCAGATATGGCAAGCCTGGCCAAGGTAGAACGCTGCTGGCGCGAATTGTCGGCGCTGATGAACCCCGATGAAAAAATAACGCCGGTGACCTACATCAATTCCGCCGCCGATCTCAAGGCTTTTTGCGGCACGCATGGCGGCATTGTGTGCACCTCGTCCAATGCCCCAAAGATTCTTGAATGGTCATTTAACCAGCGCGAAAAAGTGTTGTTCTTTCCCGATCAGCATCTGGGTCGCTGGAGCGGCTACAAGATGAACATTCCACTGGATGAAATGGTGATCTGGAATCCCGACCTTGAACAAGGCGGCCTCACGCGGGAGCAAATCAGCAAGGCAAAAATCATCCTGTGGCATGGCTTCTGTTCCGTGCATCAGATGTTCCAGCCGCGCGACATCATCAAATTTCGCAATCAGTACCCGGATGGCATTGTCATCTCGCATCCGGAATGCGGCTTTGAAGTATGCAAACAGTCTGACTACATTGGCAGCACCGAATATATTCTCAAAACCGTCAAGGATGCCCCCCCCAATACGCGCTGGCTGGTGGGTACCGAACTGAATCTGGTTGAGCGGCTGGCGCGCGAAGTCAAGCATGAGGGCAAGATCGTGCAGTTCATGGCCAGCACCGTGTGCATGTGTTCCACCATGCAGCGCATTGACCCGCAGCATCTGGCCTGGACGCTGGAAAATCTGGTGGCGGGCAAAGTCGTCAATCAAATCAAGGTACCCGAACACGAAGCCGTACCGGCCAAGATCGCGTTAGAACGCATGCTCGCCGTGTCATGAGCGCCGACTTTTTTACCGCCGTCCAAACCCGATGACGACGCCGCAGCGCAGCTACCGCTATTACGATTTTGTCATGGCGGCATTTGTTTGCGTGCTGCTCTGTGCCAACCTCATAGGCGCAGCCAAGGCGGCGCAAATCACGTTGCCGATAGTTGGTGCAGTATCCTTCAGCGGCGGCGTATTATTTTTTCCGATCTCGTATATTTTCGGTGACATTCTCACCGAGGTGTATGGTTATGGCCGTGACCGACGCGTGGTTTGGGCGGGCTTTGCTGCGCTTATTTTCGCCAGCTTCATGGCCGCCGTCGTGCTCGCCCTGCCCCCCGTACCGGATGCTTTCAACCAGAGCTACCAGACACATCTTGAGGCAGTTTTTGGCAACACCTGGCGCATCGTGGCAGGCTCCATGATCGCCTTCTGGTGCGGCAGCTTCGCCAACAGCTATGTGATGGCAAAAATGAAAATATGGAGCGCGGGCCGCTGGTTATGGACGCGCACTATCGGCTCAACGCTGATTGGCGAGGCCGTCGATTCAGGCCTGTTTTATGTCATCGCCTTTTACGGCATCTGGCCCAATGCGCAGATCGTCACCATCGTCATCGCCCAGTATGTACTGAAGACCAGTTGGGAAATACTCATGACACCCGTGACTTACCGCGCCGTGGCTTTTCTCAAGCGCGCCGAAAACGAAGACTGGTATGACCGCGACACCAATTTCAATCCCTTCCGCGTACGTGTGTGAGCTATGACGCTGCCGATTTCCGTCGCGACGTGGAATATTCATAAAGGGTTTTCCCAGTTCAATCGCCGCATGATGGTGCACGAGTTGCGTGAGCGTCTGCGTGCGCTGGGTGCCGATATTGTGTTTCTGCAAGAGGTGCAGGGGCTGCATCTGAAACACGCCGAGCAGCATGAGCACTGGCCTTCTGAACCACAGCACGAATTTCTCGCCGCCGATGTCTGGCACAGCAGCGCTTACGGGCAAAACATGGTGTATGACCACGGCCATCACGGCAATGCGATTCTTTCGCGTTTTCCTATCCTGCATCAGCACAACCAGGATGTCACTCATCTTCGGTTTGAGCGGCGCGGACTCTTGCATTGCGCCATTGAGCTGCCGCAACTCAACCAAGTGTTGCATTGCGTGTGCGTGCATTTATCGCTTTTCGCACGCTCGCGCCGCTGGCAGCTGGACGCGCTGGCCAACTATATCGACGCCATGGTGACGCCCGATGCGCCGCTGCTGATTGCAGGAGACTTCAACGACTGGCGCAATCATGCGGGCGAAATTCTGGCGCAGCGGCTGGGGCTCTCCGAGATATTCACCGGCACGCATCCACTTGCGGAGCAGCATGCATCTCAGCATAAAACAGCACGCCCGTCGCGCAGCTATCCAGCGGCGCTTCCGCTATTCCGGCTTGACCGCATTTATCAGCGCGGCCTGACAGTCACTGCCGCGCACCTGCATGCCGGCCTGCCGTGGTCGCGCATATCAGACCACGCAGCGCTTTCGGCCATGCTGCATATCGCCGCCGCATGAGCGCCGACTTTTCATCCGGCAACGCGCTACAGCTTCTGGCGACGGGGGTGGAATACTTCCCCGCGTTAATTGCCGCGATTGATAGTGCAACTCACGAAGTGCATCTGGAAACGTATATTTTTGCCAACGATGAAACCGCCCAAAGTGTCGCTGCAGCACTGGCCGATGCAGCACGACGCGGCGTTGCCGTGCGCGTGCTGGTCGATGGCTTTGGTGCGCGCGACTTTGCAACAGGCCCTGGGGCCGCACTCATTGCTGATGGCGTTGAGCTGCTGGTGTATCGCCCCCAGCCCCGGAAGCGGCGTTTGCATTGGCATCGCTTTCGCCGGCTGCATCGCAAGCTGGCCGTGATCGATGGCCGCCTGGCTTTTGTCGGCGGCATTAATATCATCAGCGATTTTGATGCAGGC
>DATCQI010000019.1:0-16934 GCA_036569545.1 Rugosibacter sp.
AGCATGCCGTCGTCAAGCGCTTGCGAAAATAGCTGGGTAACGCGTGCATGCTCTTGAATCAGTTTTTTCAAAGGCTCGGTGCCTATCATCAGCTCATGTAAACCTGCGCGTCCCTTGTAACCCGTGCCCCCACAAGTATCACATCCTTTGGCGCGATAGAAAACAAGATGCCCATCTTTGCCATAATCATGGATCAGACGCGCCAGGGTCGCATCATAGGCCGCTTGAAAATTTGTTTTGAAGGCGTCGGTATTCATCAACTCAGTGCAGTATTCGGTCATGAACAACCTGACCTCATCTGGCTCGGGAACGTACGCCTCTTTGCATTTGCAAAGCCGTTTGGCCAGACGTTGCGCAAGAATGCCAAGCAAGGCATCGGAGAAGTTAAACGGATCCATACCCATATCGAGCAGACGGACGATGGATTCTGGCGCGCTGTTGGTGTGCAGCGTAGCAAACACCAAATGGCCGGTAAGCGAAGCTTCAATACCGATGCTAGTGGTTTCAGCATCACGCATTTCACCGACCATAATGATATCCGGGTCAGCACGCAAGAAAGCCTTCATCACCGTGGGAAAATCCATCACTTTCTTGTTCACCTGCACCTGGCGCAAACCTTTCTGCGTGATTTCCACTGGATCTTCAGCAGTCCAGATTTTGGTATCAACTGTATTCAAGTAACCCAACACCGAGTGCAGTGTGGTGGTTTTTCCTGAACCTGTCGGGCCGCATACAAAAAAGAGGCCATAGGGCTTGGCGATGGTCGCCTTGAGTTTTTCCAGATTGGTTGGCAGGACCCCCAGCTTGTCGAGCGGAATGGGCTCACCTCCGGCAAGAATCCGCATCACCACATCTTCAACGCCTCCTGTAGAAGGAATCGTTGCCACCCGCAGCTCAATATCCAGCGGGCCATATTTTTTGAACTTGATCTTGCCATCTTGCGGCTTGCGGCGTTCGGCAATATCGAGGTCGCACATGATTTTCAAACGTGCGACCATGGCACTGCGGTAACTGGCAGGCACTTCGATGTATTTCACCAAGGTGCCATCCTTGCGAAAACGAATCAGCACTTTATCCTTGCCCAGGCCTGGCTCAATGTGGATGTCTGATGCACCTTGCTGATAAGCATCGATAATGATTTTATTCACCAGTTTTACGAGCTCATTATCTGCTGCTGCCGAAATTTCGATTCCTCCGCCGTCAGCTTCCAGCTCGTCCTGGTCAAGCGTAGCGAGCATGTCGCCCACAGAGCTATCGTCAGTAAACCCAGGAATGTCGCCAGCACCAAAGAGCTGATCAAGGGTTTGCCGGAATTCATGATGCGAAGTGACACGATAGGTAATCTTGCCACGCGGAAAAATATTCTTCACTACTCGAGCGCCCATGACCTGCTCGGGGTCTGTGCAGACAACCACAAGGCCTTCCGGCCCTTCCTCGACAGGTGCCCACTGATTTTGCTGCAAGTATTCCCATTTCAGATTCTTGAGTAAATCGACAGGCTTGATGCGTTCGCTTCTGAATGGCTCATAAGGCACATTAAAAAATTTGGCCAATGCCGCGCCTAGTAAAGCAGGTTTGACTTGAAACTCATTAATCAGAACTTCTTCCAAGTTAAGATTTTTACGTCGCGCTGTGCGCTGTGCCAGCTCAAGCTCTTGTGCAGAAATCACTGCATCGGCGATGAGAAAATCGTATTTCGTTTTTATCCCATGCGCCATTTTATGGCGCAGTGTAAAAGCAATCGCAAGGGTTTCACATAAACTCTTAATACCCTCCTCTTCTATTTTTGAGAAAGGTATATCGTCTTTCGTATTAAGTATCTGCACCACCCCCATCAGATCATTATTGGATGCATCCACAATGGGTGCAACAAGCATCTGCTTGGTGCGGTATCCTGTCCGCTTATCAACCTCCTTCAAAAAACGGAGCAAGGGGCTGATCGAGTTAAGCTCGGCTTCGTCATACACATCGTGAATATTCACGATACTTCTGGATAGCGCGACGTGTCCCGCAATGCTTTGCTCGGAAATTGGCAAACGCAAATCCTTTAATGTATTCAGCCCTGTTTTTACTTTCGAGACAATCGATGCTTTATCTTCACCAACCGCGTAAATGGTCAGGCGATCGGCATTAAACAGGCCACATACATCGATTGAAAGCTCAAGCATGAGCTCATCAATATCTGATGTTGAATGAATTCTGTTAGTCACCGCCTGCAATTTTTTCAAGAAAGCCAAGCGACTTTCGCCTTCTGCTTCCGGTCCAACGATTTTTTTATTCACTAGGGTATTCATTTAATAATTTTCAGAGAAATCAT
Source organism: Rugosibacter sp. (assembly GCA_036569545.1). Classification (GTDB taxonomy): domain Bacteria; phylum Pseudomonadota; class Gammaproteobacteria; order Burkholderiales; family Rhodocyclaceae; genus Rugosibacter. Next base: position 2,318 of record DATCQI010000019.1, read on the forward strand.
TTCATTGCATCGATCTTGCTTAAAAGTTTGCCTCAAAAAACCAACCAGGCTGATGTAGTCACCATGCCCTATGGTGAAAGTAGGTTTTATCGCAAGCACAGTTTCAGAAATGCGTATCGAATAGTTCATATTTGAAATATTTGATGCCCCTGCAAAATTCGCAAATGATAGGCACCGCTATAAGCTGCCAGCTCCTGCATCGTCATTTCAATTTGCCCAGGCTTCAGGTGAGTAATAAAAATCTCTGCTTCATGCTGCCACTGAACTAACTCTTTCATTAACAAGCTAGGGCACAGATGCAGCGACTTGATGGCAAGCTCTTTTTCCTGATCAGGAAAAGCGCATTCGATTATCAAATAACGCAGATTTTGAATTTTATTGACTACTTTCCAAAACTCAGGACAAGGACCGGTATCACCTGAAAAAACCAGGCTTGCATTGCCAGAATCCAGCTGATATCCCACCGCAGGCACGGTATGGTTCGCAGGCAGTGGCGTAATCATACGACCATTGACCGTCACGGCTTCACCCACAAGAATCGGTGAGTAAACAAGGAATGGTTTATCGTGCGGTGTCTGGCTAAAGTCTGGCCAAATTAGCCAATTAAAAATATGCTCGCGCAAAATACGAATGGTGGCTTCAGTTGCATGAATGACCAGCGGGCGATCCCGCATATCGCCAACGGCATCGACAATGAAAGCTAACGATGTCACATGATCCAAGTGAGAATGCGTAATAAATACATGATCAATTTGTTTTAATTCTGCGATGGATAAATCGCCAACACCTGTGCCTGCATCAATCAGGATGTCATGGTCAACCAAAAATGACGTTGTCCGAAGATGATGGCCACCTATCCCGCCACTACACCCGAGCACACGTATTTTCATATCAATTATAGCTAACCCATTGACCAACGTTGGTTGAAAAGTTGCGCAATGCGGTAAGACGTGCCAGCCCCGAAAGTATCACATCCTTTTGGCCAGAATCTATTGATTGAAACGCGGCCATCAACTTTTCAGAAAGAAGGTCATTTTGATTCCCGCCAAATCAATAACATCGTAATCTCTGAGGGGCTGCGCCTGAGCACCGATTGGTCTGCCATTGACTGCAGGAAAGCCTGCGCCGTCGACGTGAGTAATGAAATAGCCTTGAGGTAAGCGCGCAATAACCGCCACTTGAACCTTGGGCTTACCCAGCGTGGTAAGACTTTTAGTTAACTCCAACTCTTTACCCGCATTACTGCCGGACAGAATTTGGATCGCCCCCAATGGCAAGAGTGCGACGGATTCCATCGCAGCAGGTGTTGAAGGAAAGGGTACCGAAGTAGCTGGCACCACTGAGTCTGAGGCAACAGCCGACCGCATCATTATTTCATTATCTGACGCTTGAGTTACAGCACTCGCCGTGTGATAGCTTTCAGCCGATGGTTTCATGGCAGCAGCCATGGCCGCTGTGCCCGGGCGAAAAATCACGGTGCGCTCAAAATCATCATCCCGGGGAGATTGCACAACGTCATTCACATATTTAAGACTGTATTTACCTAGCGTAATGACATCTCCTGTCTGCAAAAAATGTTTTTTTATTGACTGACTATTGACGAAAGTACCATTTGTACTATTGAGGTCTTCCAGAAAAGAGTCGTTATAAATAGTAATAATGACGGCATGCTCACCTGAAATGGCCAGATTATCAATCTGAATGTCGTTATGCGGTTTGCGGCCAATTGTTGTCCGCTCTTTGGTGAGCGGGATTTCTTTAAGAATCGCACCATCAATACTAAGTATGAGTTTTGACATTCTTTATTCCTTCATGAAACTGCATGACTTGAAACAGGTTAAGAGGCGACTCCACCAATTAAGAGAAACCTGGCCTGAGTTTGAGTTCATTTTTTTTACCTTGGCCAGAATGACAGAAACATTATCACGCCCGCCATTGTCATTTGCTAATTGTATCAACCGCAACGCACACAAATCGAGATTGGCCGACAACGCATTCAGCGTCATGCCAATCTCTTTATCTGACACCATATCATTGAGTCCGTCAGAGCAAAATAGATAAACATCGTCAACCATTACTTCAAAATCATGGATTTCAGCAGAGACTTGGGCATCAATGCCTACCGCGCGCGTCACCAGATTTTTATTTCGCGACAATTGTGCCTGTTCCCGAGTTAATAATCCACTGGCGATTTTTTCTTCCAGCCACGAGTGGTCACGGGTGATTTGAATAAACTCGTTATCTCGCAACCGATACGCACGAGAGTCACCAATATGCGCCACGGTCAGCTGATTGCCTTGAAACACCCCAATAACCAGCGTGGTGCCCATCCCCGCGTACTGTGCCTGACTTTGCGCCGCTGAAAAAATAGCCCGATTGGTCTCGGTAACGCCGGTGTCCAATGCGGCGTGCGTCAAGGATAAGACATCTGCCAAGCGCGCGACCTCCACTTCGCGTCTGGCAGCGGAATTTTCCAGCCACTTACCTAGCATCGAGGTTGCCATGCTGCTGGCAACTTCGCCCGCGTTATAGCCGCCCATACCATCGGCAAGGACGACAATGCCACACGCAGCATTCGCCAAGACAGAGTCTTCGTTATTTGATCGAACCTTGCCTGCATCTGTCCGAGTGACTATTTCCAGCACGACATCACGCTGCATTGATCGGCTCCGTAAATATATTAATCCGCACAGGGGCAATGGCTCAGGCTCGCGCACCGCTCCCTGCTTGGCGGGTTTGAATAATACAAGGCAACACGGTAAATTTCACTAGCCCCGAAAACAAAAAAGCCGCTCCAACATACGCCAGAGCGGCTTTTTTCAGACTTCGCACCGGATTACCAGTGCCAGCGCGGTGCGTCTCTTCGAGAAGAACTTTTCGTTACAGCATGGCTTTGAGCAATTTCGCCATTTCTGACGGATTGCGCGTCACCTTGAAACCACAATCTTCCATAACGGCCAACTTGGCTTCTGCCGTATCTGCCCCGCCGGAAATCAACGCACCAGCATGGCCCATGCGTTTTCCCGCAGGAGCTGTCACGCCCGCGATAAAGCCGACGATGGGTTTTTTCATATGGGCTTTGCACCATAATGCGGCATCGGCTTCATCCGGACCGCCGATTTCACCAATCATGATCACCGCGTCCGTATCCGGATCCTCGTTGAACATCCGCATGATATCGATGTGCTTTAACCCGTTGATCGGGTCGCCGCCAATACCGACTGCCGACGATTGGCCCAGGCCAATTTCGGTAAGCTGCGCTACCGCTTCATAGGTCAAGGTGCCAGAACGCGATACCACGCCGATACGACCCTTGCGATGAATATGGCCGGGCATGATACCAATCTTGATTTCATCCGGCGTGATCAGGCCAGGGCAGTTGGGGCCGAGCAGCAACGTCTCTTTGCCGCCTGCTGCGACTTTTTTCTTCATCTTGTTGCGCACCATCAGCATATCGCGCACAGGGATGCCTTCGGTGATGCAAATGGCCAGGTCAAGATCCGCTTCGCAGGCTTCCCAGATCGCGTCGGCTGCACCTGCGGGGGGCACGTAAATGACGGAAACCGTCGCACCTGTTTCCGATTTGGCTTCTTTGACAGAACCATAAATGGGGATGTTAAAAATACTCTCGCCTGCTTTTTTCGGGTTTACACCAGCAACAAAACAATTTTTTCCGTTGGCGTATTCCTGACATTTTTCAGTATGAAACTGCCCGGTTTTACCGGTGATGCCTTGCGTGATGACCTTGGTGTTTTTATCAATCAGAATGGACATGGTTAATTTTCCTTAGCGTGATTCTTGGTGCAATGCTTAACGCAGAGCGGCGACGATCTTGGTGGCCGCATCGGCCATCGTGTCGGCAGAAATAATCGGCAAGCCGGAATCTTTCAGAATCTGTTTGCCGAGATCTTCATTCGTGCCTTTCATGCGCACAACCAACGGCACCGAAAGATGCGTTTCCCGCGCGGCAGTGACTACGCCATTGGCAATGGTGTCACACTTCATGATGCCGCCGAAGATATTCACCAAAATGCCTTTGACTGCCGGGTTCTTGAGCATGATCTTGAACGCTTCGGTCACTTTCTCGGTCGTCGCACCACCACCCACATCGAGGAAATTCGCAGGTTCTGCGCCAAACAGCTTGATGGTATCCATGGTCGCCATGGCCAGGCCAGCGCCATTGACCAGGCAACCGATATTGCCGTCTAGCGAGATATACGCCAGATCAAATTTCGAGGCTTCGATTTCAGCCGGGTCTTCTTCCTCCAGATCACGATAAGCCACGATTTCAGGATGACGGAAGAGTGCGTTGGGATCAAAATTGAATTTTGCATCCAGCGCTTTGATCTTGCCGGTACCCTCCAAAATCAGTGGGTTGATTTCGGCCAGGCTGGCATCTGTTTCCATGTAGCAGGTGTACAGCGCTTTGATTTGCTGAACCGCATCGGCTTGCGCGGCTGTCGGCACGCCAATCCCTTGCGCTAAAAGCAGCGCCTGCTGGTCGGTGACACCAATCAGTGGGTCGATGAATTCCTTGAGGATTTTTTCTGGCGTGGCATGGGCAACTTCTTCAATATCCATACCGCCTTCGCTTGACGCCATGATCGCGATCTTTTGTGTGGCGCGATCAGTCAGCACAGCGAGGTAATATTCTTTTTTGATGTCAGCACCTTCTTCAATCAGCAGGCGATTCACTTTTTGCCCGGCAGCGCTCGTCTGATGCGTGACGAGCTGCATGCCGAGAATCTGGCTGGCATATTGGCGTACTTCATCAAGCGACTTGGCAACCTTCACACCACCGCCTTTGCCTCGTCCACCGGCATGAATTTGAGCCTTCACAACCCATACCTTGGTGCCCAGCGTCTTGCCAAGCTCTTCCGCAGCTTTCACAGCCTCATCAACAGAAAAGCACGGAATGCCCGTTGGCACCGTCATCCCAAATTGCTTCAGGAGTTCCTTACCCTGATATTCATGAATTTTCATGCGTCATCCTTATCCTTGTGGTCAATGGTTAATGCTACTGGGAGTAATAGTGGGTGAAAATGATGAAACCTTAATTTTATCCGACCTGAATTAGCTGCCGACCATCTTTCGTACATACCATCGCGGATAAAATTGCCGCACGGTCTCTGAAGAAACTTCCAGTGCATGGCATTTATCGAGCTGAACAGGTTGCTTGGCCACTCGATCATCCCAATCCCTGACGCCGTTGTCGCGCTGAAGACTGGCCAGGGTCTGAAAAGCAGCGGTTGGCAACGCGCCCAGCAGCTCGGTAATATGTGAGCAGCCTCGCACTCCGCCAAAACGCTCAGTCACCGCACGACGAAAGCCTTTGAGCAAACTTAAGCCAATCAATTGCTGATACACCGGGGCAATCGTGTCACAACCGCCGGGATAGGGCACTGCATCTGAACTGGCAACTGCGTCCTGAATGGTCATGTCGAGATCCACGGTAACCCGCACACGCATGTCGTGCAAAGGCTCGCCTTTAGCGCGTACGCCAAGAGAAGGCGGCAGCGGATAATCCTTGTCTTTCAAATCAGTCATGCGCGCTTCAATATCCAGCATGCCATCGTCGCGATGCCAACATTCGATTTCGACCCGGCGAATATGAACTATTTTTCGGGAAACAGTGGGGACAGGTAAAGGCATGGGCAAACCAGGCAGACGGAGTAGCTGAACGACAGAAGGATGGGAAAATGAATGAAATCTCAAAAGGGATAGAGTGGCAGCGATTTGAAATGACTTGGCTGGTCCATCCTTTTGCTGCGGTGCGAGATAATACCATGAGGTTCTAACGTCATGCTTGGCTTGAGCTGGCAGCATTTGCGGCTGTTTTGGCGTTAGCGGCATTTTTCTTACAATAGCAACCGACCCAATCAGTGGGCTGGCTGTGCGCCGCGCATCAATGCCGCCGCCTGACGATACGCGTCTAGCGCCTCGCGGCGACGCCCAGCCGCTTCAAGCGTTCGGACGCGATGTAAAAATTGTTCTGCCGGATCAGCAGCAGCATCCATCCCTTTGGTGCTACTACTGATTTTTTCAGTCGCTGTGCCTATCCTTGGTGTGGCATAGCGCAGTCCCGCAGATTGCGCCGCCGGGTTGCCACGCTGCGCTGAAATCACCAAGCCTGTAGCGGCACGCGGCGCAGCCACTTTACTTACGGATTTCTCAGTCTTGTGAATCATCGTCAGCGCACCACGATACAGTTTTAATGCGGCATCATGCTGCCCCGCCGCCGCCATTTTTCTAGCCTGCTGCAACAACCTATCGACACTATCCGGTACAGGTTGCGAACGTGTCGCCTTCCCCCAGCTGTCCGCTGGCTGGGCGGCAATGGCGGCAAAATTTTTTCTGCCAGCGATCTCGCGGGCAATGACCAGATTGTTGTTACGCATCGCCCAACGCACCGCATTTTCGCCATTGTCATTAACAATTCCACCTTGTGCTCCGGCCGTTAGCAAAGAGGTCGCAATCTCGGCCTGGCCTTCTCTTGCCGCCATCATGAGGGGTGTTGAGCCATTCGGCGACAAGGCATTCACCTCGGCGCCCTGAGTCAGCAAATACCGCACAATCTCCTCATGTCCGGCAAAGGCGGCATAGTGCAAAGCAGACCATGCCTTACCCTGCCGATTGGGTTGCGCACCCTGGACGATAAGCCATCGCACCGCGTCAAGATGCCCCTTCCAACTGGCATGCAACAAGGCGGTTTCGCCATGCACATTTACCGCATTGACGTCCGCTCCATGCGACATAAACAGCGCCATCATGGGAATATTGCCTTCCCATGCACCTATCATCAGGCCGTTGCCGATCAAGCTGCCTTCAAAATCCGGCGGCAAGCCGGCATCCAGCCATGCCCGCGCCTGCGCCACATCACCGCGTTCAATGGCAACCGAGAATGTGACGCGATCCGGCAGACTGGCAGCCAAAGCGGGCACAGTGGCAAAAAGATTGGCTAGCGGATTGGCCAGCGCAGTAGACAATGTGGTCGCCAGAATCAACAGACAGGCAAGCAATGCTTTCATGGAACACAGTATAGATAGATGCTCATCAATAACGCTACTGCTATATCTGCTGTTCAGCCTCCAACAACAAGTAAGGCCTCAGTTTTTTGCTCGCAAAATTACCCCAGGTTCCCGCTTGACAGCGCACCGCGCCGCACTTTGGTGCAGCACAGTATCAGCGGCAGAGAACTATATTGAGCACACAAAATTTTTGCATGCATCCTCTGGCTAACGCCTAAAATTACCTGATGCGGCTCATTTTCTCTTGTCTGCTCAGTCTGGGCGCTCATCTTGCATTGCTGTTCGCCCCGACATGGCTTTCCGACGCGCCAGCACCCTTGCCATTGAGTCCATCCATCAAAGCCACCTTGCGCCATACGCCTGCTGCACTACCCCCTTTGGCAGACACACAAACCAGCACTCCGAAAAACACCGCGACGAGCAATCTGTCGAAACCACCCCTGCCAGCAGCGCCAAAATCAGTGCCGAAAAATCTGCCGGGGCCTGCCTTGCGCCGCGCACAAACCATGCTCTCGAAACACCTGTTTTATCCACCCCCCGCTATAACCCAGGGGCTGGAAGGTGAAGTCGTACTCTTGCTAACGCTGGATGCTGCCGGCCAAATTCTTGCAGTGGACATTGCCAAGAGCTCCGGCCATGCGCTGCTCGATGAAGCAGCACTCGATGCCGCACGCCATATCGGGGCCTTGCCTGGCAACCCGCGCCAGACACTGCTCCCCGTTACTTTCCAATTGCAATAATCACACCGGATTGTCGATATCGATAAATGCGCATTCAATACCGCAAGTCTCGCCCAGATACGCGGCCAAGGCCATCACACCATAACGTTCGGTCGCGTGGTGACCGGCGGCGAGATACGCCATGCCGGTTTCACGCGCCAGATGCACCGTCGGCTCAGAAATTTCTCCAGAGACAAAGATATCGGCACCCGTTGCCAGCGCTTCTTCAAAATAACTCTGTGCGCCGCCGGTGCACCAGGCGATGCGTTTTATCGGGTGACTTGCTTCACCTATCAGCAGAGGCATACGCCCTAAGCTTCGCTCCACAACAGCCGCCAGATCGCCCGCAAAAGTCGGCGCTGGCGGGACGCCGAAAAAGCCAATGTCTTGCTCGCTAAACCGCCCTTCAATCGTCCAGCCCAGGCGTGCCGCAAGCTGCGCGTTGTTGCCCAGCGTTGGGTGGGCATCCAGCGGCAGGTGATAAGCAAAAAGACTCATGTCAGCGGCAAGCAAGCTCGCCAACCGTTGACGACGATAGCCGGTGACACGTCCATCCTCGCCTTTCCAGAACCAGCCATGATGCACCAGCAGCGCATCGGCCTGGTGTTTAATCGCTGCATCAATCAGCGCCTGGCTTGCGGTGACGCCACAAACAACGCGGTGTATTTCTTCCCGACCTTCCACTTGCAGGCCGTTTGGGCAATAATCGCGAAAGCGTGCGGCATCCAGCAGCCCGTCTAGAGTCGCTCGTAGTTCCTCACGTTGCATTGTTTTCAACCTTTTCATTTCTAAAGACCTCAATTATGCGCCGCCTCTGGCTTACCTTCGCTCAAACTATTACCGTTTGTATCGCATTGCTATTTACAGTCAAAACCCTCAAGCCCGAATGGCTGAGTTACTGGCCGAATTTCCTACCCACTGCCACGCCTGCTGCGTCAGTCAACGAGGCCCCAGTGACCCTTGCGCATCGCCCCGGCTCCTATGCCGATGCTGCACAAAAAGCGTTGCCCGCAGTGGTTCATGTCTATACCAGCCAGGACATCAAGATACCGCGCCACCCTTTGCAGGATGACCCTGTATTTCGCCATTTTTTTGGTGATCGCCTGGGCGAAGGCTCTGAGCGCCGGTCTGGCCTGGGCAGTGGCGTGGTGGTCTCACCCGAAGGTTATATTTTGACTAACTTTCATGTCATCAATGGCGCAGATGAAATTGAAGTCGCCAGCAACGATGGGCATAAATACAAAGCGCAGGTGGTGGGCTCAGACCCTGAGTCCGACTTGGCGGTTCTGCGCATTCCGGCCGACCATAAGCTGCCCGTGATTACCTTTGGCAATAGCGATACCTTGCGCGTGGGTGACATTGTGCTGGCCATCGGTAATCCTTTCGGCGTGGGGCAAACTGTCACCTCTGGCATTGTGTCTGCGCTTGGCCGATCACACTTGGGCATCAACACGTTCGAGAACTTCATTCAGACAGACGCAGCGATTAACCCGGGTAACTCAGGTGGCGCGTTAATTGATACTAACGGCAATCTGGTCGGCATCAATACCGCGATTTATTCACAAAGTGGCGGCTCGATGGGCATAGGCTTCGCCATCCCGGTATCGCTGGCTAAAAGCATCATGGAAGAAATCGTGAAAAATGGTGTAGTCACCCGAGGCTGGATTGGTGTTGAAGTACAAGAGCTTACGCCTGAACTAGCAGAGTCCTTCAAGTTGCCCAGTGCCGATGGCGCATTGATTGCAGGTGTGGTGCGCGGCGCACCTGCCGAACGGGCAGGCATTCAGCCAGGTGATGTACTGCTTGATGTGGCAGGCAAACCAGTGAAAGATTCCCAAGCGATGCTCAGCCTTATCGCAAGACTGAAACCGGGGAAAATCGCCCGACTCAAGCTAATGCGTGCGGGTAAAACCTTCAATGCGGATGTCGCTATCAGCCGGCGCCCAAAACCACCAACTGAGGAAAATCCTCAGTAAACCAGCGGGATATGTCAGGGCACGCTATCGTCCGAAGCAGCCAGCGCTGACTGGGTGATAAAGCTCGCCATGAAAACACCGAGTTCAAACAGTAGCCACATCGGCAGAGCCATCATGAGTTGTGAAATGACATCAGGTGGCGTGAAAATTGCGCCGATTACAAATGCCCCGACAATGACATAAGGACGCCACTCACGCAATTTTTCAACACGCACAAACCCCATTTTGACCAGCACGATGACGATTACCGGTACCTCGAACGTGGCACCAAAAGCAAGAAACATGGTGAGCACAAATGAAAAGTATTTCTCAATATCCGTCATCCACGAAACGCCCACCGGGGCGAACTTCGCCATAAAGCCAAAAACCATGGGGAAAAATGCGAAGTAGGCAAACGCCATTCCCATGAAAAATAGCAGAACGGAAGCGATCAACACCGGCACGGCAAATTTCTTTTCGTGAGCATATAGTCCCGGTGCCACAAAAGACCATATCTGATACAGCACGTAGGGCAGCACCACAAGAAAAGAAACCACCAGTGCTACTTTCATCGGCACCAGAAAAACACCGACAACATCGGTAGCGATCATGGTGCCGCCCACTGGTAAAACATGCAAGAGCGGTGCGGCCAGTAGCGAATAAAGTTCCCGCGCAAAAAATGCCATGGGAACAAAAACAATCAGCACCGCAATCAATATGCGAATCAGGCGATCGCGTAATTCCACCAAGTGCGACAGAAAACTTTCCTGGCCTTCGAGCATCAGGTGCGCTCCGTTGGCGGAGCTGTTTTCGTTAGGTCAGTAGATGTTTTTTCAGATGATGCCGTATCTGGAAAACTCGGTACGGGTGATGCGTCGCGCAACAAGTCTCCTTGAGGGACGGCTGGATTTTCTGCCGCTAATCCAGAAAGCTCGATCTTTTGCGTAATGGAGGACTCCACCTCATTCATCTCATGCCGCACGGTGGATTCAGCTGCAGCAATACGATCAGCCACGTCTTGCTGCATTTTTTTGAGTTCATCCAGTTGCATTTCACGGCTAATGTCTGCTTTGATGTCATTGACGTAACGGCGCAATCGGCCTGATAACAACCCAGCTGTACGCGCTACCTTAGGTAGCCGCTCGGGACCAATCACGATCAGCGCCACCACAGCGATCATCAACAGTTCAGAAAAGCCTATGTCAAACATGAAAAATCAGGACCACAAAAAAGAAGCAGGACAGCACAACCTCATCACTAACATCCCATTAAAAATCACAACTTGGATTGCTCGCGATGCGACTCAACATCAATTGTTTGCCCCGTCACTTGCGCGGCCGGCTTGGTCGATGCGTTTTGCGCGCTGGAATCATCATCTGCTGCACCATCCCGCATGCCCTCTTTAAACCCTTTAACGGCTCCACCAAGGTCGGAGCCAATATTACGCAATTTCTTGGTGCCGAATACCAGCATAACAATCACCAAAACAATCAACCAGTGCCAGATACTGAAACTTCCCATGACGTTCTCCTTATTAACTCGTTCGTTGCTTAAAGCTACTCAGTGCCGTTTCAACATAGGGCCCAGTGGATCAGGGCCACCGAGTATATGTACATGCAAATGATACACCTCTTGTCCTCCCACACGGCCGGTATTAATCACGGTGCGAAAACCATCACTCAAACCCTGGCTTTTGGCGATCTCACCCGCTTTGGCCAGCAGATGTCCCAAGATTTTCTGGTGACTCATATCCGCCTCGGCCAGTGAGTCAATATGCTGTTTGGGCACAATCATAAAATGCACCGGTGCGGCAGGCTGAATGTCGTGAAAAACAAAAATTTCTTCGTCCTCGAAGATTTTTCTTGAGGGAATCTCTCCGCGAATAATTTTGCAAAAAACGCAGTCACTCGCTACGCCACTCATTTTTCTGCCTCGCGACTGTTCTTTTCATCGATACCGGAAATTCCTTCGCGACGACGAAACTCGGCCACCACATCATCAATGCCGACATCAAATTGAGCGAGCAACACCATGCTGTGAAACCAGAGATCAGTGACTTCATGCACCAGATGCAAACGATCGCCATCCTTGGCAGCCATAATGGTTTCAGCCGATTCCTCAGCGATTTTTTTGCAGATGGAATCAACCCCTTTGGCATACAAGCCAGCAACATAAGAAGAATCTGGTGCAGCTGTTTTTCGCTCAATCAGGGTTTTTTGCAAACGATGCATCACCTCAAAATCTATCATTTGTAGATATCCTCCGGTGCCTTGAGTACGGGATCAACCGCCTGCCAGACCCCCGACTCAAGACGCTGAAAAAAGCAACTCTTGCGCCCCGTATGGCAAGCTATTCCAAAAACCTGTGCCACCTTCAACAACACCGCATCGTTATCGCAATCCAGTCGAATTTCCTTGACCCATTGCACATGACCCGATTCTTCACCCTTGCGCCACAGACGATTACGCGAACGGGACCAATAAACAGCACGCCCTTCGGCCACGGTAAGTGACAATGCCTCGCGATTCATCCAGGCGAACATCAAAATCTCGCCACTGGACGCTTCTTGTGCGATTGCCGGCACCAATCCCTGCGCATCCCATTTGACAGCCTCCAGCCAGGAAGTTTCATTCGCAGAAGTCTGTACGAGTTGTTCACTCATAACCTCACCTCGACTCCCTGTTGCCGCATGTATTCTTTCGCTTCAGGCACAGTGTATTCACCATAGTGAAAAATACTCGCCGCCAGCACCGCATCGGCCCTGCCCTGCGTGACGCCCTCAGCCAAATGGGCCAGGTTGCCTACGCCACCACTGGCAATCACTGGAATCGTAACGGCATCGGCCACGGCGCGTGTCAATGCCAGATCAAAGCCAGACTTGGTGCCATCACGATCCATGCTGGTGAGTAAAATTTCACCCGCCCCAAGCAACTGCACTTGTCGCGCCCAGTCAATCGCATCCAGGCCCACATTTTTGCGTCCGCCGTGAGTAAACACCTCCCACTTGCCAGGACTTGTCTGCTTGGCATCGATCGCCACCACAATACATTGCGTACCAACTTTGGCCGCGGCATCAGCGACTAATTGCGGATTATTCACTGCTGCGGTATTCATGCTGACTTTATCCGCACCGGCATTAAGCAGACGGCGCACATCGGCTATTGCCCGCACACCGCCGCCAACGGTGAGCGGAATAAACACCTGGGAGGCCACTGCCTCGATGATGTGCAAAATAATGTCACGTTCATCGGAACTGGCCGTGATGTCCAGAAAGGTAATTTCATCCGCCCCCTGTGCATCGTAGCGCCGAGCAATTTCAACAGGATCCCCCGCATCGCGTAACGCCACGAAATTAACGCCTTTCACGACGCGGCCGGCATTCACGTCAAGGCAGGGAATAATGCGTTTAGCTAACATGGCGAGCGAACTAAATCGGCTTAGCGATCGGAGAGCGAATCCGCTTCGGCTTGCGCGGCTTTAAAATTCAGCGTACCTTCATAAATCGCCCGGCCGGTAATTGCCCCCATGATGCCCTCATGCGCCACCTGGCACAGCGCCCGGATATCTTGTAAACCTGCCATACCGCCGCTGGCGATCACTGGAATAGTCAATGCCTGGGCTAATTTTACAGTAGCTTCGATGTTCATACCGGACAGCATTCCGTCCCGCCCGATGTCGGTATAAATCACGGCCTCGGCACCATAGCCCTCAAATTTCCTGGCCAGATCAATCACATCGTGACCGGTCAGCTTGGACCAGCCATCAACAGCCACCTTGCCCTCTTTTGCATCCAGCCCAACGATAATATGCCCGGGAAAAGCACTACAAGCATCACGCAAAAATCCGGGATTCTTCACTGCGGCTGTGCCAATAATGACATACTGGATTCCATCATCCAGACAACGCGCTATGGTATCCAGATCCCGAATGCCACCGCCCAATTGCACCGGAATTTCATCGCCGACTTCGGCAAGTATTGTCTTGATGGCGGATTCATTTTTCGGCTTGCCGGCAAACGCACCATTCAGGTCAACCAGATGCAAACGGCGGGCACCTTGTTCAATCCAGTGCCGGGCCATGGCGGCCGGGTCTTCGGAAAACACCGTGGCATCATCCATTTCGCCCTGTTTTAAGCGGACACAATGGCCATCTTTCAAGTCAATTGCAGGTATGAGCAGCATAAAAGTTAACAGTTAGAAAAGTTAGCAAAAAAAAACATACAGATGCCTGGTCAAGGCTGCCAGCACATGAAATTTTCCAGCAAACGCAAGCCTGCCTGGGCACTTTTTTCCGGATGAAATTGAACCGCAAAGAGGTTATCGCGTGCAATCGCGCTGGTAAAGGTGATGCCGTGGGTAGTCTCTCCGGCAATACAGCGAGCATCTTGCGGCTCAACATAATAACTATGCACAAAATAAAAGCGTGTTTCATCAGCAATGCCATCCCAGAGTGGATGTGACCGATGCGCCTCGCTCTGTCGAACCTGATTCCATCCCATATGTGGCACTTTGAGCCGCGAACCATCGGGTGCCACCATCGCTACTGGCGGAAAACGTGGTACACGCCCGGGTAAAACTTCCAAGCCCATGACATTACCTTCTTCCGCATGCCCGAACAGCATTTGCAGTCCAACACAGATACCTAAAAAAGGCTTTTCAGTAGCGGCACGAATCACCGCATCGCGCAAATGCCGATCAGTCAGCTCGCGCATGCAATCCGGCATGGCCCCCTGGCCTGGCACCACCACGCGATTCGCTGCGGCAATTTCAGCTGGATTGGCGGTAATACGCACAGAAGCCTGGGGTGCTACATGCTCAATGGCTTTGGCCACCGAGCGCAAGTTACCCATGCCGTAATCGACCACTGCAACCGACATAGCCATCGTGTTCATGCTCGAGTCAGAGTGAGCCTTTAG
>DATCQI010000020.1:0-2600 GCA_036569545.1 Rugosibacter sp.
GCTGCTATTGCTGCAGCATGACTCTTCGCCGCATCACCAGCGCCGACTTTTATTTGAATTGTGTCGAAGAACGCACCTTCGACGTCCAGCGCCTTTGCCAGCAGCGCCGTCAGCCGATGAATGCGTCCGGCAATCATGCGCAAGCCATGCGGGCCATGCCATACGGCATACATGCCGGCCATGTTGGCAAGCAATACTTGCGACGTGCAGATGTTGGAATTCGCCTTCTCGCGGCGGATATGTTGTTCGCGGGTTTGCAGTGCCATGCGATAGGCCGGTTTGCCGCGCGCATCCTTCGAGACACCGATGATGCGCCCCGGCATGGCCCGCACACAGGCTTCGCGCGTGGCAAAAAACGCGGCATGCGGGCCACCGTAACCCATGGGCACACCAAAACGCTGGGATGAGCCAAGCACTATATCCGCGCCCATTTCTCCAGGCGGCTTGAGCAGTACCAGCGCCATCAAATCGGAGGCAACCGCGACGATACCGCCAGCATTTTTTATTGCAGCGATGGGTGCGGAAAGATCGGCGATTTCACCATGGACATTCGGATATTGCAGCAGCGCGCCAAATACTTTGTGCTGACCAGCATTTTTCGGGTGACCGAAAATGAGATCGAAACCAAAACCTGCGGCGCGGGTTTTCAGTACGGCAATAGTTTGCGGAAAGCAGCCTTCATCGACAAAAAATGCATTGCTTTCTATCCTGGCAACGCGTCGCGCCATGGCCATGGCTTCAGCCGCTGCGGTGGCTTCGTCGAGCAATGACGCATTGCTGATTTCCATGCCGGTCAGATCAATCACCATTTGCTGGAAGTTGATCAGTGCTTCCAGTCGTCCTTGCGAAATTTCCGCCTGATACGGCGTGTAAGCGGTATACCAGCCGGGATTTTCAAACAGGTTGCGCAAAATCACCGGTGGTGTGTGCGTGCCGTAATAACCGAGACCGATGCAGGACTTTTTGACGCTGTTTTTTTCTGCGATCGTGCGCAGTTTTTTCAGCGCCGCCTGCTCGGGCATGGGGGCGGGCAAGTCCAAAAGATGATTCAGCCGGATGGTTGCGGGCACGGTGGCGTTAATCAGTGCGGCCAGTGAGTCGACGCCGACGGCGGCGAGCATCTGCCGGATTTCACCCTCATCCGGCCCGATGTGGCGGGCGACAAATTCATCGCGTTGTTCGAGCTCGGCAAGCGGGTGGAGCAAAGGCTTCATAGTGTGGCAGTGTAGCCGTCTGCGTCGAGCAGGGCATTCCATTCATCAGGATTGACGGGTTTTATGCGGAACAGCCAGTTGTCATAAGGCGCGCTATTTACCGACTCGGGCGCATCACTCACCGCCTGGTTGATGGCGACAACTTCGCCGGATATCGGCGCATAAATATCGGAGGCGGCTTTGACTGATTCGACGACCGCACATTCCTCACCCGCCTTGAGCGTGCGACCAATGGCAGGCAGTTCAATGAAAACGATGTCGCCCAGTGACTCTTGGGCATGATCAGTAATGCCGATGGTAATCGTGCCGTCTGGTTCTGTTTTGCTCCATTCGTGTGATGCGGCGTATTTCAAATGGGTGGGGGTGTTCATGGTGGGTTTCCTGAGTTGAAAATTAGGTTGAAAATTCTAGTAAAGATTTTCCGTTGCGAACAAAAACTGGTTTGACGACCCGTGCCTTGAGGCGTTTGTCGCGGATGCCGACCTCGACTTCGCTGTCCAAAACAATGCCAATAGGCAGGCGTGCGAAAGCAATGGATTGGTTGAGTGTAGGCGAAAATGTGCCGCTGGTGATCTCGCCTTCACCCTGCGGACTGAACACTCTCTGGTGTGCGCGCAAAATGCCGCGTTCCTTCAGCAGCAAGCCAACGAACCGGGTTTCTTGTCGCCGTGTCACCAGCGCCGACTTGCCGATGAAATCGCGGTTGGCGTCACGCAGATTGACTGTCCAGGCAAGTCCTGTGTCGAGCGGCGAGGTGGTTTCATCCATGTCCTGACCATAGAGATTCATGCCGGCTTCAAGACGCAAGGTATCGCGTGCACCCAGGCCGCAGGGTTTGATTCCGGCGGAAATCAGTTGTTGCCAGACGGCTGTTGCGGTGCGGGCAGGCAAGCTGATTTCAAAGCCATCTTCGCCGGTGTAGCCGGTGCGTGCAATCAGCCAAATATCCTTATCCGTTGTCCATTCGCAGGCATGAAACGGAGCAAGTGATTCAGTGGCGGCGCGACTGGCGGGAAAGGCCGTCCAAAAATGTTCGCGTGCCTGAGGACCTTGCACGGCGAGCATGGCAAGGGCATGTTCACCCTCGCGGCGGGAAGTGATTTCGGCATCAAATCGGGCCAGTTGGGTTTGCATCCAGACGATGTCTTTTTCTGCTGTACCTGCATTGACCACGATGCGGTAGCGTGTCGGCGTGAAAAAATAGACGATCAGATCGTCAATGACGCCGCCAGTTCCATTCAGCATGCAGGAATACAAAGCTTGCCCGGGAGTGGCAAGTTTGGCGACGTCATTCGCCAGCAGGCGGCGCAGAAAGTGAGTGGCATCGGGTCCGATCAGATCCAGCGCGCACATGTGGGAGACATCGAACAAACCGGCATCACGGCG
>DATCQI010000021.1:0-3098 GCA_036569545.1 Rugosibacter sp.
TTGGCAATGCCTGCTTGCCGCGCTTAGCCGCGCGGGTGGTGCTGATGATGTAACTGCTTGAGTCGCTCGCGAGCCACATGCGTGTAAATCTGCGTCGTCGAAATATCGGCGTGGCCTAATAGCAGTTGCACCACACGCAAATCAGCACCATGGTTAAGCAGGTGGGTCGCAAACGCATGGCGCAGCACATGCGGTGAAATCCGCTGTTGCGGAATGCCGGCATGCAGCGCATATTTTTTAACGAGCACCCAGAACATTTGCCGCGTCATGCCCGTGCCGCGGGAGGTGACAAAAATGGCGTCCGACACATGTCCGCTCAGCAAGTCACCCCGAGCATCCCGAAGATAACGCGCCAACCAATCGGCGGCTACTTCACCTAGCGGCACCAGCCGCTCTTTCGAGCCTTTACCCATCACGCGCACCACATTGTCGTTCAAACTCAGCTCAAACAGGCGCAGCCCGATAAGTTCAGACACGCGCAAACCGGTGGCGTACAACAGTTCCAGCATCGCGCGATCCCGTACCCCAAGTGCGGTATTGGTATCTGGTGCATCGAGCAAATCCGTCACCTGTTTTTCTGCCAGCGTTTTGGGGAATCGCTGAAGCGCTTTTGGTTTTTCAACGTTGCGCAACGGATCAGTCAGCGTTCTTCCCTGATCAAGCAGCCAGCGATAAAGCCGTTTCAGGCTCGCCATCAAGCGGCGCTGGCTTGCGGCTTTGATGCTGCCTTCGCGCACATGCAAATGTGTCAGATAATCGTTGATCGTCGCTTCGCTGGCTGTACTCAATGTCGTGCCGCGCGCGACCAGCCAGATGGCAAATAATTGAAGATCGCTGCGATAACCAGCCAGCGTATTTTTTGCCAAACCGTCCGCTAACCACAGCGCATCAATGAATTCATCAATCAGGCGAGCATCAATATCATTCATGCTGCTCATGCTGTAATAACCACCGCTTTACTTCGAGCAGGAATCCGCCGCGTTGACGAGCAAAGCCGCCCAAGTTCTGATTTGCCGCAATGACTCGATGGCACGGCACCACGAGGGGATACGGATTGGCTCCGCAGGCATTGCCTACCGCGCGTGGCCCACTGGCAATCTGTTGAGCTAGCATGCCATAGCTCTGCGTGGCCCCTGACGGAATCGCCGCAATGGCCGCCCACACACGACGCTGAAAAGGCGTGCCCGCAGGTGCCAGAGGCAAGCCGAACACAAAAGCCGGGTCGGCAAACCAGGCGTTAATCTGACGCACCACCTCTTTGGCCAACAATGACTCAGGTACTTGAGCGGCACAAGGCGCAAGATATTCGATAGCAATAACTTCATCGTTATTACAACGAATACCCAGGGCAAACAGCGAGCTGTTTTTATCTGTCGTTGCCAAGGGTGCAGGTAAGATTGCGGCAAAGCGCTCCCTCTGCTGCGCAGGTTCACGACGCATTCTGTGCACCAAGCGCTGCGTTTTCATAAGGCTTCGGCTTGACCCAAAAGCGCCGCTTTCAGAGCGCGGTCAGCAGGCCTGTCGCCCAGCCAGACCGTCATGAGGGCCTGATAAAAATCTTCCCCTGCAATTTCTTCGCCTTGTTTTTTGCCATTAATGGCAAAACGCAACACACCACCCCGCCTCTCCGGCAACCAATCAAAATCAGCCACATCGCCCGGATGCACCTTGCCGAGAGCCAACAAGCCAGTCTTTAAAGTATCTGCACGGGTTTGCAGTCGCGCCATCGCTTCCGTGTCATGATTTTTCTCGATGCCTTTGATCAGCGCTTGGGCAAATCGTTCGGCAGGCGCCTCCATCAAGACAACGATACGCAAGCGCTTGGCACCTTTCGCCTGATAAGCATCAGCCGCCTCAGTTTGTTTTTTTGGCAGATACAAACCAATGGCATACACATTCAGGAACAAAACTCCCCGCACCCCAGCGCCATTGAGCACCGTATCACCAGCACCGACTTTTGTTGTCTCATCAAACTTGACACCCGCCACCGTTAGTGCAGCCAAGGCAGGCGTAGCGGCCATCAACGCACAGGCGGCAAAAAACATAAAAATTGCAAAAAATATTTTTCTCATTCTTTTCACAGCCACCTCATGCACTCCCGTTTTTCTCAAGCCGATTAACAACTACCAGTCTAAAATGAGAACATACATGATGCCATACTTGACGATGCCAAGCTAACTTCCAGACATAAAGAGACTCGTGTACAGTACAGTAAAGTCATTGGGCCAAAATTGCCGGAAATATCTTAGGCAAAAAGCGCCGCATCGCCGACCAAGACAATGCGTTTTTATTATACGGAGGAAGTGAAATTGACTGGTATCACCAAATATTTTTCAGGCGTACTCGGTTTTTTTGTTTTAAGTTTTTCAGTCCACGCGGCAGCACCAGAAGTAGTCTTGCGGCATGCGTTAGATGGCAAAGCGCAAGATGCGCTGGCAACGCTGGTTTTACGTTTTAACGATAGTATCAAAGGCCATGGCCGGATCGTTTTACAAGATGCGCGCACCCTTGACGACAAACGCCCCCTGCCGCTACTCGCACTGCTGAATGTTGATGACAGCGCGAGTTTTTTTAATGCGCGGACTACCTTTATGCCATTGTATAAGCTGATGCGCCACTATGGTCAGCCAATCAATCCCAACATCTTTTACCCACAAATGCTGGATGCTGTTGCCGATAACACTGGCCAGCCACAAGCCTTGCCCATGGGGATGTCGCTGCCTGTCCTGTTGATCAATCGCAAGCAAGCCCTCAGCGCAGCAAAAACCGTTGATCTGGCACCGCGCACGTGGCATGACGTACAAAATCTCGCCGGCACACTATCTGACCATGGCGTTAAGTGCCCGCTAACCAGTAGCCGTTTTACCTGGGTGCATCTTGAAAACACTACATCCCAGCATGGCGAACAGATGGATATACGTACCAGCCGCAGCGAAAAAGTGCAAGCGAATAACCTCATGGACGTAAAGCACCTGGCGCTACTGGCCAGTTGGGAAAAGAGCCGTTACTTTTCGTACTTCGGGCCAAACACTGAAGCCAATCAACGATTTTTGCAAGGCGAATGCGCCATGATTACCGGCGAGTCCTCGCTATATTTC
>DATCQI010000022.1:0-3341 GCA_036569545.1 Rugosibacter sp.
AAGGAAACGGGCAAATCAGATCATGCCATTGGTGTGTATGAGGACAAAATCGCCTGGCTCAGGCAGCTATTGTCATGGCGCGATGAAATTGCCGATTCGGCCGAATGGGTGGCGCAGTTCAAGCGGGCAGCATTGGATGACACGATTTATGTGTTGACGCCGCAAGACAAAGTGATCGATTTGCCGCGTGGTGCAACACCGCTGGATTTTGCTTATCGGCTGCATACCGAGCTTGGGCATCGTTGCCGGGGAGCTAAGGTTGATGGCCACATGGTGCCACTGAATACCCCGCTGCAGAATGGTCAGCGAGTGGATATCACTGCGATTAAAGCGGGTGGCCCCTCGCGCGACTGGCTGAGTGCAACGCAAGGTTATCTGGCCACACCACAGGCACGGCGCAAAGTACGGCAGTGGTTTGCCGAGCAAGACGAGGCCGAGTTGTTGACGCAGGGACGCGCCATCGTCATGCGCGAATTGCAGCGCACAGGCGCGGTTCAGCGCGCACAGGCCAATCTTGAGGAGTTGGCAGCGAAGCTCGGGTTGAAAAGTGCCGAAGCAATGTTTCTCGCTTTTGCACGCGGCACGATAGGGCCGCACGCACTGGATGTTGCCTTGCGTGGCGGTGCAGAGGGCTTGCCACCCGAACCAGAGATGCTTGCGCGCAAGAGCCGTGTGATGAGCGCGGGCCAGAATCGAATTCTCATTGTGGGCGTGGATAAGTTGTTGACCCAGATCGGACGCTGTTGCAAGCCAATTCCCCCGGATGTCATCGCCGGTTTTGTTACACGGGGCAAGGGTATTTCCATTCATCGTGTTGAATGCGAAAATTTCCGCAACATGGTAGCGCGCAATCCTGAGCGAGCTATCGAAGCCACGTGGGGTGTGCCTGCAGACATCCGGACTGAGGCGATTTATCCCGTTGATGTGCACGTCGATGCGAACGACCGACAAGGCTTGCTGCGGGATATTTCAGAATTGCTCACCCGCCAGAAAGTCAATGTCACGGCAGTGAAAACACAGAGCAAAAACGGGATGGCCCGCATGAATTTCACGCTAGAACTGGCAGGTGGTGAAAGCCTGCGGAAAATTATGGCGCAACTGGCCGAGATATCGGGTGTGGTCAGCGTCAAGCGGCGGTAGTTTTCTAAATGAACGTAAAACCCAGGTTTGAAAACAACCTCATTTTTCCAGGTGTTGTTTGGCCAGCGTTGAATATATCGGCGGGCTGAAAATCCGCGATACGAAGGAGGCGAGCATTGCTACAGCCATCAGGCTGATGACCATGGAGTGGCCATTGATCATTTCCATGACGATGATGAACGATGTTAATGGTGCTTGTGTGACGGCAGCCATAAAACCCGCCATGCACAAAGCACCGATAGCAATAACTGAAGGCCCGTTCTGAAATAGGGGCATCAAGTTGGTGGCAATGCCTGCACCAATCGATAAAGCCGGAGCAAATATTCCTCCTGGAATTCCGCTCAAATAAGAAAAAATCGTGGCGAGGAATTTAACAGTTGCATAATACCAAGGCAGGTGAAGTGTGCCATCGAGCATTTCGTGTGCTTGAAGATAGCCCGAGCCATGGGCGATACCGTCACTGGCCAATCCCAAAAGGGCGACGAGCAGTCCGCAAAATCCAGCCCAGTACAGAGGGTGGTATAGACGAAGTCGACCCAGTCGAGTGCGCTCGGTGAGAGAAATGGTTTGTAACAAAGTGCGGCTGAATAGTCCGCCCGAGATGCCGCAGACAAGGCCGCAGAGAAGAACCGGCAGGAGGATATTTTTGTCGATGTTTCCTACTTGCAGCTGACCAAAATAAGTGTAGTTGCCTTGCATTGAAATGGAGACGAGACCCGAGATGACAATTGCCGTAATGAGAATGCCATTGGTTTTTTGTTCAAAGCGCCGTCCGAGCTCTTCAATGGCAAAGATGATTCCGGCAAGTGGTGTGTTGAATGCGGCGGAAATGCCTGCAGCGCCGCCAGCCAAAATTAAATGTCGGGGAGTAATGCTAAAGTCTTGCGGCAGGAACCGACGAAAGGCATGCATGATGCTTGCCGCAACTTGTACGGATGGCCCTTCTCGTCCAACAGAAAAGCCTGCGGCCAGAGCGCTGACTCCCAGAAAAAGTTTGCTGCCGGCAATTTTTAGTGTGACGAATCGGGAGGGGGCACTTTCTTCGCGATTCTCTTCAAGCGCAGCGATGGTTTGTGGAATACCGCTGCCACCTGCTAGGGGAAACCAGCGACGAGTGATCCAGACGATGCCGATACCGGTTAGCGGTGTTACCAGAAGCGGTGCCCAAGGGTAGGCTCTGCGCAAGGAAAAAAATGCGCCAGAGCGAAGTCGCTTACTCTGGCGAACAACACGACGACAAGGCCTGCGGTAAGCGCTGCCAGCCAGACCACCATCCTACCCCGCCAATGATGGATTTTATTGAGTTTTATTGTTTCACGTACTTCATGCCAGAGAAGTCGATCAGTCATTGGGAATTAGCCTGGGGATAAGGTATTGCAACGAAAGTTTGGGCAGAGCTTGAATGATCTGCTCAGGATGTGATGAGCTTTTCAGGTACAAGCGGCCGAGGCCGGTAGCATGTTGTTGAGCAGTGCCCGGTTTTGCAATTTCGGTGGCCGGTGTTTCCCCCAGGGCAGACATCAGTCGCTTGGTTTGACGCGCTACGGCATCGGCAACATCAATCAGGACAGCTTTATCCGCGACAATTTTTTGTAGTGCGGGAACCAGAAAACTGTAATGGGTACAGCCGAGTACTAGCCGATCAACACCTTTTTCCAGTAGCGGTAGTACGTGGTGACGGATATCCTTGATCAGCGCCGGGTCGTCGAGTTGTAATTGCTCAACATGTGTGGCCCAGCCCGGGCATGGCTCGATAAATACCTCAACCTCTGCTGCGTTATGACGGATAAGTTGTGCCAGCCGTGCGCTTCTTGCGGTGGCTTCAGTAGTCAGCACGGCAATACGGCGGCTGATGGAAGTTTGCGCGGCAGGCTTGATGCCAGGCTCGACACCTACTACCGGAATATTGGGATGCGCCTGACGCAGGGCTTCGACTGCCGTGGCTGTGGCCGTGTTGCAGGCTACGACGAGCAGCTTGCAACCGGCATCTGCCAGATGGTCGCCAATGGCCAGCACGCGTGCTTGAATCTCGGCATCGCTTTTGTTGCCATAGGGCACGTGCGCGGTATCGGCAAAGTAAATAAAGTCGGTGTGCGGCAAAGTGTCGACCAATGCCGCTAGAACTGAAAGACCGCCGAGGCCCGAATCGAAGACACCTATCATGATTTAAAAGTCGGCGCTGGCGATACGGCGGTCATCAT
>DATCQI010000023.1:0-4424 GCA_036569545.1 Rugosibacter sp.
GCGATGTGCGACGTCATGAAACATGATGACGTCCCCCGCTGCAGCTGATTTAAACGTAATGATCATTTTTTTCCTTTTCTGCTTTCTTTTCCGATAATAAATTTTGTAGCCAGTCGAGCAGGCTTTGTGCGGGATTTTGCCAATCGTGCTCGAGCATCAGAGCATGTCCCATGCCTGGAAAAATCTGCGCTTCTACAGCATAACTTCGTGCGGTCATTTCAACGAGAGAGGCGGCAATCAGGTGGTCAAGTTCAGCACCTTGAACGAGCAATGGTGTGCGACGTACAAGCGCAGTTTGTGGCAGACAGAAGAGCGACATATCCCACAGCGCGCGGTGGGATTCCGGTTGTGCCTGACGATAAAAATTTTGCAGTTGATCGACACTGATGGGTTGAGCAAACAGCGCTTCGCGTAAAGAATCGAGCGCCACCTGGCCACCACTGAGCATCGTGTTCAAATCTTTCATTATTCCCGGGCGGGAAAACAACAAGCCCACAGCGGCAGACAGCAAACCTTGCGGTGGTACAGAGCACATCAGTACGGCAGCAGGGGCGATATGTTTTTCCAGATACTTTTGTACGACAAACCCACCCATGGAGTGCCCGATCAGTACGGGGGGCGCGGAAAAGCCAGCGACTGCGATCGCAACGTCATTTACATAATCATCAATAGAGAGTGTATCGAGCCTGTCGCGTCCAGGGGAAGCCCCATGACCGGACAAGCTCAAGGCGTGGGCCGAATATCCTGCCTCGGCAAAAAATGGCAGAAAATGCTCATCCCAACACCAGGCGGCAGTGAATGCGCCATGAATAAATAACAGCGGTGTAGCATGCGCCGCGCCCTGCGGCAGGCGTGTGATGAGTTCGTAGGATTTTTCGCGAGGGATAGTCATTATTGTTTTAATGCCAAGGTATCGTGCCAGTGCGCGACGGATTTTAGTGTGTCTTTGGTGAAGAAAGTGTTTTCAGTGCGTCTAGTCTGGCAGTATGGATGCGCTGAGCGATAAGGAGCGGATTAGCTGAGGAAAATGTCGACGGTGTCGCCGTGTCACCAGCACCGACTTTTTTAGTCTGCTGCATCACCTCACGAGCAATAGCGCCGGCATCAACTGCGCGCACCGCTGCTAGTGCTGTTTGCCATGTCTCTGCTTGCGGATAGCCGCGCTCCTCCCAGCCGAGGCGGCCGCGATAGTCTGCTTCGCAAGCTAGCAGAATTTGCATGAAGCGCTCAGGGCGACGCAGGGCATCACAGGTTTCCAGCACCTCCAGTCGAGTGGTCGGCCGCAGCTGATCCACGCGGTGGATATCGCCGTGATAACGCGCGACAAGCCGCGCCACTTCCCGGCAGTCACTCGGCACGCGCAAACGATCGCATAACGGAGCGAGTAGCGCGACACTTTTTTGTTCGTGCCCGGGATGCCGTGGCAGTACATCGGCCGATGTCAGCCCCTTGCCGAGATCATGCGTGAGTGCAGCAAACCGTGCGGGCAACGGGGCAGCCAGGCGGGCGGCCATATTCATGACCATCATCACATGCACGAAGGTATCGATTTCGGGGTGAAAATCTGCTCGCTGTGGCACGTCTTTTAGCGCCGCAAGCTCGGGCAGCAGTTTGTTCAAGGCGCCACAGGCATCAAGCACTGCGAACATGCGCGAGGGCTTGGCTTCCATCAGCCCGCGGGAAAGCTCTTGCCAGACACGTTCGGGTACCAGCGCGTCCACTTCGCCATTCATCACCATCTGCTGCATCAGCGCGAGGGTTTCCGGCGCAAGGGTGAAATCGCTAAAGCGCGCGGCAAAGCGCGCCACGCGCAGTATGCGCACAGGATCTTCGGCAAATGCGGGCGAGACATGGCGCAAGATTTTTTTGGTCAAATCGGTGCGGCCGCCGTAGGGATCGATCAGCGAACCGTCGTCGGCTTGCGCGATGGCGTTGATAGTCAAATCACGGCGGCGTAAATCTTCTTCCAGCGTTACTGCGGAATCGGTATGAAATATGAATCCGGTATAGCCTGGTGCGGTTTTACGTTCGGTGCGGGCGAGAGCATATTCTTCGTGGGTTGTGGGGTGAAGAAACACAGGAAAGTCCCGCCCCACTGGCACAAAGCCTTGTGCCAGCATTATTTCTGGCGTTGTGCCGACGACTACCCAGTCACGGTCTTTCACGGGCAGGCCCAAGAGCGCATCACGCACGGCCCCGCCGACGGCGTAAATTTTCATGGAATGGTTGATGGTAAATCTTTTACCGCTGCATCCGGGGTGCTGCCAACGGGTTGCACGATGCCCAGGCGGGCTTTCAGGGATTGCGGCGTGCTGTTGAACAGCAGGTGGTAATACATCGTATTGCTCATGACTTTTTTCACGTAATCGCGGGTTTCCGTAAACGGTATGGTCTCAACATAAATCGCGCCTTCCATCGGCTGATCGCCGCACCAGCGGCGGGCGCGGCCGGGGCCCGCGTTGTAGGCGGCTGAGGCGAGCACCGGTAATCTATCGAGAGACTCAAGTACCAGTTTCAGATAACTTACACCCAGTTGCACATTGGTTTCTATGTCCGTCATTTGATGCGGATGAAAATTCGCCCGCTTGATTTTTTTCGCGATCCATCGAGCCGTGGCGGGCATGATTTGCATCAAGCCCTTGGCACCCGCTGCTGAATTGGCTTGTGTCACAAAGCGCGATTCTTGCCGTATCAAGCCATAAACCCAGGCCGGATCAACACCCTGTGCCGTGGTTTCAGACGTGACTTGATCACGATAAGGCGCGAGGTAACGCAAGCTGAAATCATGCGCATCCTGCGTGCGGTCTGCGCTGGAAATAGCTCTGTCCCAAATCGCATGGCGGCGCGCCAGTTCAGCGGTGGCCAGCAACGCGCGGTCATTCATGCCCCGCAAACTCCAGTTCCATTCACGCACACCTTCAACCCGCATATCAAGGCGAAAGAGTTCCAGTGCGCGTTGCAACCCGGGGTTGGCTTCTGCAGCGGCGATTTCTTCGGGCGACGATGGCGGGGCTTGCAGGGGCAGGCGAACAGTCCATCCCAGTTCTTCAGCCGCCAGTTGGCCGTAAAAATTGGGTTGCCCGGCAATACGCAAGAACAAGACGTTGGCTTGTTCTGCCTGATGCAGCACGGTCAGTGCGCGTGCTTGCCAGTAAATCCATTCTGGCCGCTGCGCCCATTCAGCGGGCATGGCGGCAACGACGCGCTGCACGCGCGCCCAGTCGTGTGCTCGCAAGGCGGCACGCACATGCCAAGCCATTTGATCTTCATCTAGCGGTGTTTCTGCTGCCAGGTCATACCAAGTCAGTGCCTCGGGGAGATGTTTTCCGGCAGCCAGCCGTGCCAGCTGTCCCCAGGCATAATGAGCATCTGCAGTGGGCAATTTTTTTTCTATGTTGCGTAACTGGATGGCAGCAGCCATGACATCTTTTCGGGCTAGCGTTTGCAGCGCAAACAAAGTCATTTCACGTCCGCGGCGCGTGGCAGCAAACGATGGGGGTAAACGTTTGAAATAACGGTTAGGATCCACCGCAATTGCTTCCAGGGTACCGTGTTCAAAATTTTGTTCAGGCGACAGATATGCTGCCGCCGTCCTGCCAGCGCCGACTTTTCCGAGGGCCAGCATACGCCGTACACGCTGCCAGATTTCTTCTATTGTTAGATCGCCCGTCGTTGCCAGCTGATCTGCCAGTGGCGTGCACGTAGCAGGGAGTTCCTGGGGTAAGAGCCAGAGCGGGCGAACTTTTCGGGGCGTGCCTGCAGCCTGGGCGGCATAGCAAGTCAGTGTGGTATCGGGTGCGGAGAGCAAAGGAAACTCATGCTCAAAGCGCACCCAGTCAGATTTTTTACCTAAAAAATGCAGCCAGTCATCGCGCAGTTTTTCAGCAAGATAGCTGCCTTCATGGGCTTGCAAAAAGGCAGAGATACGATCGCTATCTACAGTGTCTGCGTCTGCGATCAATTGTTGTTGCAACTGCCAGTACTCTGCCCAGGGGCGCAAGACATAATCTGCTGGCAAGGCGGCCACGGCTTGCTCCAGAAGAAGGCTATCGCCCGTCCGCGCCGCCTCGCGTGCTGCAATAAATGTTGTATCGTTGGCGGCAGACAATGCAGGTGTTGCGCTTGCCCTGGCACTCAAAGACAGCGACAAGCAGAGCGCCAAGAATAGCCCCAAGCATAATTGCGCCATGCAAAAAAGAGGGCGCTGCCTGCGGAGTTGTTTTCCTGCGGATTGTTTCATGCCATCATTCGACTTGTGATTCGTATACATACTTTTACCTTAACATGCCCCGCGATTTAACGCCCGCCGCCGACACTGCCGATTCTTCCGTTTTTCGCGCTGCATTACGTCGAGAAAAACTCGCCGCCCGCTTGGCGCTTGAGCATACCGCACATGCTGAACTTTCAGCGCGACTCGAAACGCA
>DATCQI010000024.1:0-5922 GCA_036569545.1 Rugosibacter sp.
GCTGCGCTGATAGATGGTCTCAAAAGCGTTAATCGCTGCGTCGAGAGAATCTCCTGGCTGAGAATGAATGTCTATTTTCCATATCCCCGCACGCTCGAGTTTTTTGCGTGCGCGGTGCACCGTGTTTTGCAATGCAGAAGGGCGAGGCGAAAAATAATCGGCAAAGGAGAGGCCGCGGCAGGGCAGAGTCCAGTTGCCAAAACAAAAATAGTTGTCGACTGCGTAACCTGCCGTGGTGAGCGCGGTGCGCATGGCGGGATAAAAGGCATTCGAGGTGTCGAGCGGTTGCAATTGAATAATGGCCGGGCGCGCTGTAAAAAAATGGCTGTGACGCAAAAAATGAGTGATCGCGCCAAGCGCTCGTGCTGGCAAAGAATTCACCGGCCAATCGGCTGCGTTTAAAGCGTCGTGCAACATTACTGGTGCATATAGTGGCGTGTAGAAATTGCTCAGACTGGTGAATCTGCCGGGTTCTTGAATCAACGGTAAACCAAGAACAGGCAAGCCATCGTTTGTCACCATCAGCCATCGTAGATGCGTACCTGCGGGCAGACCGTGTTGTGCGAGCAATTCAAACCAGTCGGTAGTTTGAAAAAACGCGCCATGATCGCTGGCTTGAGTTGCTGACATGGCCGCTTGAAACGCGGCGAAGTCATTAAAGCGGTGGACGATCATGATTTGCTGACTGCCAATATCGCGTGCCGGTGGCGGTGGTTAGATCCGCCCGATAGCGAAATACGTCAGCCCTGCAGCGCGAACATGGGCAGGATCGTAAAGATTGCGGCCATCGAAGATGACGGGTGTTTTGAGCTTGGTCTTTATGGAGGCAAAATCCGGCGCGCGAAATTCTTTCCATTCCGTCACGATCGCCAGCATGTCTGCATCTTCGAGCGCATCCATGGGGTTCTGGGCATATTCAAGGCGTGGCTCGGTGCCGTAAATGCGCTGGGTTTCGTGTATGGCCACCGGGTCGTACGCGCGTACAGTCGCGCCGCGCTTGAATAACTCCTCGATGAGAACACGACTTGGCGCTTCACGCATGTCGTCCGTATTCGGCTTGAAGGCCAGCCCCCACAAGGCAATTTTCTTGCCGGAGAGATCTTCACCAAAATGTTTGACAATTTTTTGCGCCAGCACGTGTTTTTGCACTTCGTTGGCGTCTTCCACCGCTTGCAGCACCTTGAGGTCTTGCCCGGCCGCATGCGCGGTGCGCACCAGCGCCTGCACATCCTTGGGGAAGCACGAGCCGCCATAGCCGCAACCGGGGTAGAGGAAGTGATAACCGATGCGCGGGTCGGAGCCGATACCCTGGCGTACCAGTTCAATATCCGCGCCGAGTTTTTCTGCCAGATTCGCCAGTTCGTTCATGAAGCTGATGCGCGTGGCGAGCATCGCATTGGCGGCGTATTTGGTCAGTTCGGCCGAGCGCACGTCCATCACGATCAGGCGTTCGTGGTTGCGTTGAAAGGGCGCGTAGAGCTGGCGCATCATGTCAGCAGCCCGATCATCGGACACGCCGACCACAATGCGGTCCGGTTTCATGAAGTCGTCGATCGCTGCGCCTTCTTTTAAAAACTCCGGGTTGGAGACGACGCTGAAATCAACAACCGTGCTACGTGCAGCAAGCGTTTCAGCAATTGCCGCGCGTACCTTGTCAGCAGTGCCCACGGGCACGGTGGATTTGTCGACCACAACCTTGTAGCCGGTCATATGCTGGCCGATATTGCGGGCGGCGGCCAGCACATACTGCAGATCAGCCGAACCATCTTCGTCGGGCGGCGTGCCTACCGCAATAAACTGGATATCCCCATGCGCCACCGCTGCAGGAATATCAGTCGTGAAGCGCAGGCGGCCAGCCTCTTTGTTGCGCTTGACCATGGCTTCCAGGCCCGGCTCGTAAATGGGGATGCCGCCTTCGTTAAGAATTCGGATTTTATTGGCATCCACATCAAGACAAAGCACATCATTGCCGACTTCAGCGAGGCAAGCGCCGGAAACCAGGCCAACGTAGCCTGAGCCAATCACGGTAATTTTCATGGGGTGGTCTGTTCAGATAACAAAATGGGACAAATGATAGCTGAATTATCCGTGCAGTTTGATGTGCAGGTGTGATTGCCCTGCGTGTCTGGCGAATAGACATGGCAGGCCGCCGTATTTATCAGGCAGCCTGCAAATAGCTCAGAAAAATATACTGAGATTGTTGGAGAGCAGCGTGCTCTGGTCGAGCAGGATTTTGCGGGAGACGATCTGGAACTGCTGGCCACCCTCGACGCGCCGCAGCACATCACGCCGCTCACCGGCAAAAATATCGACCTGCCGTTCAAGCCGGTTGCGATACAAAATAAAGGCAGAACTCACGCGGTAGGCTGCGTTGGGCAGTTCTTCCTCGATCAGCACGTTCGAGACGAGATGGCGTGTGCGCGACGGCGGGTCTTCCGACCAGGAAAACCCGGAGCGCAATTTGCGAATGCGTGCCTTCATGAAGGGTTTGTCATCATTGAAATAGGCGGCTTCTTTCTCGCTGGTGTATTCAAGCGCCATTTCACGGCGACCACGATTGGTGCGCATTGGCATGAAGTAGTGCAGATCATCCGCCAGGATATCCAGCCACTGTTCAAAGTCGCGGTTATCGAGCAACTGTGCTTCGCGATATAAAAACTGCTCGATGTCGTACTGCAGCAAAAGCTTGTTATTTGGCATGATTTAACGGTTCCTTTAGTCGTCTTTTAGGCGCTTTTGGGTTTTTTCGATGGATGGGCCGGTGGCTGGCGTATTGATCGCAAGGTTGCCCAATCCGGCTCGGTCATCATGCGTTGCCAGTGGGTGTAAAAACCGCGTGCGGCTTCTTCGGCAATGACGTAATTGATATTGCCAGGAAAATCCGGGTCGTCAGTACGCGACATCCCCAGCCCGCTTTCCACATTGAATGGTTTTGAGCGTGCCTTGTAGCCACGCAGAACCTTCTGGATTTCAATCCAGTTTTCGCCGTCGTCCATTTCGAACGTTCCCCCTGCCGAGAAGGTACGTCCCCCCATTTTGCGCATCTCGTCTTTGATTTCTTCAGGCGCATCGGCGTCAACCACGGTGAAGGCCCAGACTTCAAGCTCGTTCGGGCCACGCGGATGCCAGGCGCGAACGGTGTTGATCCCGGGGAGGAAGGAGCACGTCGGAAAAATGGTCAAGTGCTGCCCCACCCACTCTTTGCCACGGGATTTTCCCAGCCGTTGCGCGGCTTTTTCAGCGGCGGGGCCTTCGGTCAGGTATTGGGTAACCTTTGACCCCATAATGGCCGTTAACAGGCCGGGATCATTGATGTAGAAGCCGGTTCCGTGGCCGCCCCATTGGGCGCGGAACTGTCGTCCATCCGTGGGCAGCTTGGCGTCGGCGGTGGACATCGATTCGGGCAGCCCGGCAATGACGCCGGACACATGCGACATGGTCACGGCATGGTACATGTCACTGCAAAATTGTTCGGCGGCAAATTTCCAGTTGCACGGGATGACCCATTTAGTGATGCCGCCAATGACTTCGGTACCGGCTTCAGTACGGTCGAGCATGCTGTCCATGTAGTAGGCCGCATCGCCAATATAATCGCGCAGAGTTGGTGCATTTTTATCCCAGTTGCCAAAGACCAGGCCTTTGTAGGATTCAATGCGGAGGACTTGCAGCGGGCCCCATTCGGCCTTGTTCATGTGAGGGTAGGCTTCTTTTTCATAAGGCACGCTGACCAGCTCGCCCGAGATGTCATAGGCCCAGCCGTGGTAAGTACAAGTAAAGGCTTTGGCATTGCCCGCATCCGTCCGACACAACGACATGCCACGATGACGGCACTGATTGAGAAATGCCCGGATGCTGCCGTCTTTCTGGCGCACCACGATAACCGGGTCTTCTCCCATGTAAGTGACGAAATAGTCGCCCGTTTGGGGGATGTGCGATTCATGGCAGAGCAACAACCAGGAGCGCGCAAACACGCGTTCCAGCTCAAGTTCGTAAAGCGCTGCGTCTGAATAAATACGCGGGTCAAGTATCCCGGCCTTTTCGTCAACCAGTGACTTGATCGCTCCCATGGTCCAGGTGGGATGTTCTTTGAACGCATTGCTCATCAGGTGACTCCTTTTTTAAAACACTGAATAAAACTTTTTTTTAATCCTGTTCCAGGATAGAAACTCAGCCAAAATCATTCGGTCTTGCCCGGTGTCCCGATCGGTCGATGGATGCTCGAAATGCCGCCACCCAGCGTAACCTTGACGAACTATTGCAGATCCTGGCAGGGCTCATGTTGATCTAGGTCAAGACAATTTGTTTTCGGGCATCATTATTCATTGACACTAAGGGCATGGGGCCCGCGGATAAAAAAGATTCGCCGTCCTAAAAACCGTTGGTCCGTGCACCATTTCCAGAGGGTTAACAGATCATCTGTGCTGCCACTGACGCAAACGTGATCTTGCCTGCGATAATCAGCACTTTCCATGCTCTTAACTGCAATACAAAAGGATGCGCTTCGCATGTTGGCTGATTTTCTTTTTCTGTTGAAAAAATTTCTCTCGGTGGTATTGCTGCCACCGCTGCTGCCGCTGCTGTTTATTGTGGGCGGGTTATTGTTCTACCGTCGGCATCCACGCGCGGCAAAAACGCTGGCATGGGGTGGCGTGCTGTTGAGCTTGCTGTTAATGACGCCAGCAGGGGTTGATTTGTTGTCTGCTCCCTTGGAGCGAGTCCCCGTGCTACAGACGGCAGATTTGCAACGTGCGCAGGCGATTGTCATTTTAGGCGGCGGCCAGCGGCTGAATATGCCCGAATACGGCAGCCCCGTTCCTAACCGGCTCACACTTGAACGCTTGCGTTATGGTGCCCGTTTGGCGCGCCAGAGCGGCTTGCCGGTGCTCGTTAGCGGAGGTGCTGCGCCTGGCAAGGCGAGTGAAGCTGCCGCTATGGCGCGAAGCTTGCGTGAAGACTTTCACATTGAACCGCGCTGGCTGGAGGGAAAGTCGCTGGATACGGTGGGTAATGCAAAATTTTCGGCAGCGATGCTGCATGTCGCAGGCATTCATCGCATTGTGCTAGTCACTCATGCTGCGCATATGCGACGCGCGATGAACGAATTTGCTGCGCAAGGCTTCGATGTAATTCCCGCGCCAACGGGATTTTTTAGCGGTAGCAGTGCAGGAAGTGTGTTCAGCGACTTTTTACCAAGTGCTGCCGCCGCCTATGCGGGTTGGTATTCTCTGCATGAATGGCTAGGGCTGCTGGCGCAATCAGTGCGAAGGGTGTTGCCGCTGGCCGTGTTTGAGTAGGTTTCTGAGAACCCCTCTACGTATAATAAAAAACAATGAATTCGTCGAACCCAATCCATCCCCCTCTTCAGGAAAACCATGTGGATATTGAAAAAGAAGTGCTGATGCTCCTCGATACAACGCTCGGTCTGCGTGGCAGAGGGCTGGCGTTTGTGCCAGAGACGCGCTTGTTGGGCGCGTTGCCGGAATTTGATTCGATGACGATTATCAATCTTGTCACCGGATTGGAAGAACGGTTTGGCGTACTGGTTGCCGACGATGAAATTGAAGGCAGCCTGTTTGCCACCGTAGGCTCGCTGCTTGCCTTTGTGCGGTACAAAGTCGACCCGCAGCAGGCGCGGTAAAGGCGGCTTTGACAAAACATGCGCCAAGAATACCTGTGACACCATCGTTAGTAACTCAGCCATTTTTTCTTTCTGTCAGCGGGCGTTCGCGTTTTTGTCTTTACCATCCGCCAGATCTAGCGAGCGCCGCTTTGCGCGGTGTCATTATGTACATTCATCCATTCGCCGAGGAAATGAATTTTTCGCGGCACATGGCGGCATTGCAGTCGCGTGCCCTGGCGGCGCAGGGCTATGCTGTGCTGCAAATCGATCTTTTGGGTTGTGGCGATAGTGCGGGAGATTTT
>DATCQI010000025.1:0-12069 GCA_036569545.1 Rugosibacter sp.
TTGCGCTGGGACAGTGGATGTCGTGGCACGCTGGTTGGGCGGCGCTTGCTAGAGATCGTTTTATTTGGTGAGCCGGGTGCGACATGCCGTGTCACCAGCGCCGATTTTTTCCAAGAAGGTTGCTCGCCCGGCGCCAGCGTGCCACCCGGTTGGGTGAGTGGCACCAAATGGCGTTTGCCGGGGCCGATCAAATCGCTGCGCCCCATATTGCGCAGTGCTTCACGCAGGATGGGCCAGTTGGCCGGATCGTGGTAGCGCAAAAACGCTTTATGCAGTTTGCGTTGCCGCCCGGAGCGCACGATAGTTACTTCTTCGGAGGTGTCGGTGACTTTCCTCAGCGGATTTTTTTCGGTGTGCCACATGGCTGTGGCAATGGCTAGTGGCGTGGGCAAGAAGGTTTGCACCTGATCCAGCCGGAAGCCGTTTTTCTTCAGCCACAGCGCGAGGTTCATCATGTCTTCATCGGTCGTGCCGGGATGCGCGGCGATGAAGTAGGGGATCAGGTATTGCTCCTTGCCCGCTTCCTTGGAGAATTTTTCAAACATCTGCTTGAAGCGGTCATAGCTGCCGATGCCTGGCTTCATCATTTTGGAGAGCGGGCCTTCTTCGATATGCTCGGGCGCGATCTTCAGATAGCCTCCTACATGGTGCGTGACGAGTTCTTTCACGTATTCCGGCGAGCGCACGGCCAAGTCGTAACGCAGGCCGGAGCTGATCAAGATTTTCTTGATGCCAGGCAGCGCGCGGGCTTTTTTGTAGAGCGAAATCAGCGGCGCATGCGAGGTGTTGAGGTTCTCGCAAATGCCCGGATAGACGCATGACAGCCTGCGGCAGGAGGATTCAATTTCGGGGGTCTTGCAGGCCATGCGGTACATGTTGGCGGTGGGTCCGCCCAGGTCGGAGACGACGCCGGTAAAGCCGGGCGTCTTGTCGCGGATTTGCTCGACTTCATGCAGAATGGATTCTTCCGAGCGGCTCTGGATGATGCGGCCTTCGTGTTCGGTGATGGAACAAAACGTGCAGCCGCCAAAACAGCCGCGCATGATGTTCACTGAAAAACGGATCATCTCCCAGGCCGGAATGCGCGCCTCGCCGTAGGCGGGATGCGGCGCGCGGGCGTAGGGCAGGCCGAAGACGTGATCCATCTCGGGTGTGGTGAGCGGGATGGGCGGCGGGTTGAGCCACAGGTCACGCAAACTCGCGCGGTCGCCATGGGCTTGCACCAACGCGCGTGCGTTGCCGGGATTGGATTCGAGATGGAAGGTGCGCGAGGCGTGGGCGTAGAGCACCGGGTTGTCTTTCACCTGCTCGAAGCTCGGCAGGCGCACGGCGGTTTGTGCACGCGCCTGCAGGCGCTGCGCAAGGCGTTCGGCGCGGCTGACAAGGCGGATGGGGTGGATAGTGGCCGCACTAGCGTTGTCTGGCGCCGCATCACCATCGCCGACTTTCTGCAACTTGGTGCTTGTCTCCGGCGTCATTGCGTAGGGATCGGGATGTGGTGTCACTGCGCCCGGCGTATCAATGTTGATTGATTCAATTTCCTCCCACGCTGGCGTTGGCTTCCAGCCATGCGGTGCCATGAAAGCCGTGCCGCGCAGGTCGCGAATATCGCTGATTTTTTCGCCGCTCGCCAAGCGGTGCGCGAGTTCAATCAGTGCGCGTTCAGCGTTGCCAAACAGCAGTAAGTCGGCCTTGGAATCGGGCAGGATGGAGCGCCGCACCTTGTCCGACCAGTAATCATAATGCGCGATGCGGCGCAGGCTGGCTTCGATGCTGCCGATGATCAGCGGTGCATCGGGAAAGGCTTCGCGGGCGCGCTGGGCGTACACAATCACGGCGCGATCCGGACGTTTGTCAGCGGCGGCGTTCGGTGTGTAGGCATCGTCCGAGCGGATTTTTTTATCCGAGGTGTAGCGATTCACCATCGAATCCATGTTGCCCGCAGTGATGCCAAAAAACAGATTCGGTTTGCCCAGACGTTTGAAGTCGTCCGCCGAATGCCAGTCCGGCTGACTGATGATACCGACGCGAAAGCCCTGCGCTTCAAGCAGCCGTCCGACCAGCGCCATGCCAAAGCTGGGGTGGTCGATATAGGCGTCGCCCGTGACCAAAATGATGTCGCATGAATCCCAGCCGAGTACATCCATCTCGGCGCGCGACATGGGCAAAAAGGGTGCTGTGTCAAAGCGATGCGCCCAGTATTTGCGATAAGACGTCAGCGGCTTGGGCTGGACAGAGGGCGAAGTAAACGTGGAGGACATGGCAGTTGGGTGACAGCGCACAAAATGTGCACGGACAGGTATTATAAGGATGCATTGCCCCGACACGAGAAATACTATGCAGCCAAGCGATAACTGCAAAAGAGATACTTGGCTTTAGTTGGCGGGACTGCGTGTTAAATCGACGCCAAGTGCAAACGGCTCTGTGAGGGTACGTGGCGAGCGAGAAAATCCATCTGGTCGGCCAAAATGCGGCGGTTGCTGAGAATCAGGTATTCCGCCTTGTTCGGCACGTAGGGTGCATAGGCGAGTTGCATGCGGGCTTGCTCGGGCGTGCGGCCGCCCTTGGACTGGTTGCAGGTGCGACAGGCGGTAACAACATTCATCCACGCATCGCGCCCGCCTTGCGAAACGGGCACAACGTGGTCGCGCGTTAGCCGTTGGGGCGGAAATTCCTTGACACAATAAGCGCAGATGCTGCGGTCGCGATGAAATAATTCGCGATTTGATAACGGAGGAATCGGACGCAAAGCGCGACCGAACAAGGCCTTGCCGCGAATGGCAATGATGCTGCGAGTGCATAAGGCAGAGCGTTCCCCGGTGATGCGGTTTTGTCCGCCATAAAAAGTGAATTCCGTATCGCCCGCATCCCACGCAACGAGGTCGCGCGCCGCATAAATGCACGCATGCTGCCAAGTAACCCAGCGATGCGGTACGCCATATTGATCCAGAGTGAGAATCAGCGGATAGGAGTTCATCTCGTAGAATCCTGCAATACAGTAAATTTAACAGAGTGCAATGACTTTTGATAGTAGAGAACACCGAGGATTAATCCGGCGAAAGCTGCGGTTTGCGCTCATCTGCTCCCTTTTCCTGCATGGCGTGTTGTTCTCATTGGGCGGATCACACCTGGTGCAGCAGGGATCAACATCCGGTTCAGCGCCCCGGTTAATCGCGCATTTGCGTTTGGCACCTGTGGCTATGGTGCCAGTCACTCCGATTGTTACAGCCAAGCCACCGCATGTGCCTATGACACATCCGCTTGCTCATCCGCGACTGATGCCCCGGGTGTTAACTTCCGTGTCGCCAGATCGCCAAGCGCCGCAGAGCTTTAAAGTGCCTGTTGCTCAACTGCCAGCTCGCGCCTTGCCCATGACAGAAACTGGATTAACTGAGCCGGAGAGATCCGCTGCAGCACCCGGCATGCCGGTGGCGGTAATAAATGATCAGCAGGGTGATCTCCGCGATGGGCGGCAAAATAATTTGCAAAATCCGGCGTCCGCTGCCGGGTTGTCTGCCGATGGTTTGCGACGGTATCGAATGGGGCTGGCAGCACAGTCGCGACGCTTTAAGCGTTACCCGGCCCAGGCACTCGCCGCAGGCTGGGCTGGTACGGTAGAGATTTTTCTTGCGGTGGATAGCGCAGGGCAAGCAGTGGTAACCCTGAATAAATCCAGCGGCCATGAAGCACTTGATCGGGCAGCGCAGACCATGATTGAAGCCGGGGCGCAGCACACGCCTGTTCCAGACACGTTGCGTGGCAAGGCCTTTTCGGTTGTCTTGCCGGTGGTGTTTGATATTAACGATGGGTGAGGCGTGGATTCGCCGCTTAAAACAAGTCCGCTTTAGCGGGTGTCCTGCTGGGGCGATAGCGGAGGCGAGATGGTTTCTTCGTGAAAACGAAAGCGTCCTGCGCGGCGGTCTGTAAAGTAATGGCGCAAGGTGAGGTGTATGGTGCGAAACGCAATGTCATCCCAAGGGATTTCTTCTTCGCTAAACAAACGCAGTTCCAGCGTTTCTACGCCGGCGGCAAAATCCAAGTCAAGCAACTGCGCACGATAAATCACATGCACCTGATCAATGTGCGGTACGCTGATCAGGCTGAACAGGTCATCCAGTGCAATGCGTGCGCAGGCTTCTTCTGAGGTTTCGCGGATAGCGGCATGAGCCACTGTTTCACCATTTTCCATAAATCCTGCGGGCAGTGTCCATTTGCCGTAGCCAGGCTCAATGGCGCGGCGACACAGCAGAACGCGCTCACCCCATTCGGGCAGGCTGCCCACGACCAGACGCGGGTTGCGGTAATGAATCGTGTCGCATGCCGTGCAGACATGGCGCAGAAAAGAATCGCCAGCGGGCACCTGCTGGCTGACCGGTGCGCCACAGGCACTGCAAAATTTGAGAACGGGATCCATAGCGAGAGTTTAACGCGTCGCATGGCTTTGCGTTGATGCGCATGCACTTCGCACAGGTGCCACGCAGGCAATGCACGTGTGGGGCATGCGCGAATTACTCTTTTCGCTTGCATGGAGATACGGTGAATATGTAAGTAAAACCCTTACAAATGGATGTATCTAATTTCGACAATAGAATGGTTTTTCTATTGATATCTTCCTTGTTGTTACCTGTGCAATCATGCAAGAGCTGTAATTCCGGCTAGGAGTTGGGCAAGTGAATACACCGTAAGTATTCATACTATTTACTATGAGGGGATGCATGATGAAAGCTGATGCCTACAACGATATAAAAGAAGTCAATCTTTCCTACTTGATGTTGGCGCAAAACATGGTTCGCGCTGACCGTGAAGCCGCCATTTTCCGCCTGGGTATCAGCGAAGAGATTGCCGATGTACTGACGCGCCTTACGCCCGGTCAAGTGCTCAAGATGGCGAGCTCGGACATGCTGCTGTGCAATTTCCGGTTTGACGATACTTTACTGCTCGATCTGCTGGCTAATCACGAGCGCGATCGAGGTGCGGCGCATGTGCATGCGGCGATTCTCGCCGCTGGCCGTCCTGTTGCCACCATCGCTTGACAGTCGGGCTTGATACGCAGTTTTTCGTGATTTTTTCACAGTTTTAATGGCACGGAGGGGTGGATGAAGAATAAATCCGTTATTACGGAGGCGAATGAAATTCGTCTGGCAGTTGATTTGGTAAAGCTCGGTGCCCGTTTGCAATTGCTCGAAGCGGAGACCAATCTTTCTCGGGAGCGTTTGTTGAAGCTGTATAAGGAAGTTAAGGGCGAGTCCCCTCCGAAAGGCATGCTGCCTTTTTCAACCGACTGGTTCATGACCTGGCAGCCCAACATTCATGCCTCACTGTTTATGGCGTATTACCGGTTTTTCCAGAAGCATACGCAATTAAAAGGGCTGGAGTTGATCATCAAGTCTTATCGCATGTATGTTGAGCAGATTGAGCGAGGCAGCATGGACGTTGTGCTTTCGCTTACACGGGCATGGACGATGGTGCGGTTTTTCGATGCAAAAATGCTGCAAATGGCAGCATGTCGTGAGTGTGGTGGTGATTTTGTCACGCATGCATTTGATCCCACCCGCGGATATGTTTGCGGGCTTTGTCATATGCCGGCTCGTGCCGGAAAAACCCGCCGGGCTGCTGAGCTGGCGCTCGCAGCTGCGGAAGCCTGAAAAGCTTGAATCGTTAGGGTAATGACGAAGTGCCAGCGGCACTTCGTCAAGTTTGTAGCATGCTGAGCGCAACAGCCTCAGCAACTTTGATGCCGTCAATGGCGGCCGATAAAATTCCGCCTGCATAGCCTGCCCCTTCGCCGGCGGGAAACAGGCCGCGTGTATTCATGCTTTGGTATTGATCATTGCGGGTGATGCGCACAGGAGATGATGTGCGTGTTTCTATCCCTGTCATCAAGGCGTCTTCCATCGCGAAACCGCGGATATTCTTGCCAAAGGCGGGCAAGGCTTCACGTAGCGTGGCGGTAACAAAATCAGGCAGGCACAAAGACAGATCGGTAAGATGAATTCCCGGCGTATATGACGGATGCACCTCACCCAGCGCGGTGGAGGGTCGTTGGGCAAGAAAATCGCCTACCCGCTGGGCAGGCGCATGGTAATTGCTGCCACCGGTGACAAAGGCAAGGGACTCCCAATGCCGCTGATACTCTACCCCGGCAAGAGGCCCGCCCGGATAGTCTGCCGGTGTAATGCCCACCACGAGAGCGCTGTTGGCGTTGCGCTCATTGCGCGAATACTGGCTCATGCCATTGGTGACAAGGTGCCCGGGCTCAGAAGCGGCAGCGACCACCGTGCCACCGGGACACATGCAAAAACTATAGGCTGAGCGCGCATTTTTAGCGTGATGGACGAGTTTGTAATCCGCCGCACCAAGAATAGGATGCCCGGCCGCTTTGCCGTACCGCACCTGATCAATGAGCGACTGAGGATGCTCAATCCGCACGCCCATCGAGAACGGTTTGGCTTCGAGAAAAACATCGCGTGTGTGAAGCTGGTAGAAGGTGTCGCGCGCGCTATGGCCCACTGCCAGAACCACATGATCGGCGGCAATGTGTTCTCCGCTGGCGAGCAGCAGGCCGCGCATTTGGCCTTGCTTGATCTGAAAGTCAGTCACGTGACTTTGAAAGCGAATTTCACCGCCAAGCGCTTCAATGCTGGCACGCATGTTTTCCACTACCGATACCAGGCGAAACGTGCCAATGTGGGGTTTGGCTACGTACAAGATTTCTTCTGGCGCACCGGCTTTGATAAATTCGGTCAGTACCTTGCGGCTGCGATATTCCGGGTCACGAATCTGGCTGTAGAGTTTGCCATCAGAAAAAGTGCCCGCGCCACCTTCGCCAAACTGTACATTGGATGACGGATTGAGCGCGCCCTGACGCCAGAATTTCCAGGTGTCCTGGGTGCGTTCTCGAACGGATTTCCCCCGTTCGAGAATCAGCGGGCGTAACCCCATCTGCGCTAAAAGCAAACCCGCAAACAAGCCGCACGGCCCGGTACCAATCACTACAGGGCGCGGATGCGGCTGAGTTGCCTGTGGTCTTGTGACGAAGTGATATTGCATATCCGGTGTTTGACCGATATGCGGGGTATCCCGCAAGCGGGTTGCCACCGCCTGTTCGTTTCGCAGGGTGACATCAAGTGTATAGATAAGAATAACTGCCGAGGATTTTCGTGCATCGACGCTGCGGCGATAAATTCGAAAGTCGAGCAGCTCATCGGAGGCAATGCCAAGACGCTTGATGATCTCGGTCCGCAAATCCTCTGGCGCGTGATCGAGGGGCAGCTTAAGTTCGGTGAGGCGCATGGCAAGTGAGGGATCGGCGCGACCGTCGCGGTCTGCACACTATAGTCTGCAATGCGCCGTGGCTAATCGCACAAAGTATCAAGGATTAGTGACAGCGCGACTATCCCGCAGGAAGTATTCAGTATCGCCAAAACAGGTGCCCGGCAAGCCTTTGTGTTGATCATAAGTGACGGCGACGCGCTGTCCCATTTGGCTGTTGAGCTTGGCGGCTAGCGCATCGTCGCGGACGGTGAAGAAAAATTTTTCCGGCATAGAACCGGGAATGGCGACCAGGGTTAATTCGCCTTCCCATGTTTTGCATAGCCAGCCCTTGCGCGAAAGCTTTTGCACAAAGCCCGTGCGCTCGCCATCAGAGTAAGAATACTGAAACGCCAGCCAGATATAGGCGGCAAACAACACCGGCACAATCAGCAAGGGAATGATCAGAAACTTGAGCATTCCTGATTTTGCGGACTTGGCAGGCTGAGTGGGTTGAGCCGGAGTGGTTGCGTTTGTCATTGAGTTTACAGGGGAGGGAGTAAAACTTGAACCAAACGTTATTTAACCCGGTTGCGATATTCTGCGGTACGGGTGTCAATTTCAATCTTGTCGCCAATCTCGACGAACAAGGGCACAGGTAATGAAAAGCCGGTAGTGATTTTGGCAGGCTTCATAACTTTGCCAGAGGTGTCGCCTTTCACTGCGGGTTCGGTGTAAATCACTTCACGCACGACGCTGTTCGGCATTTCAACTGAAATCGCCTTGCCGTCATAGAACACCACTTCAACCGGCATGCCATCTTCAATGTAATTGACGGCATCGCCCATGTTTTCGGCTTCGACTTCATACTGGTTGTAATCGGCGTCCATGAAGACATACATGGGTTCAGCAAAGTACGAGTAAGTGCATTCCTTGCGATCGGGCACAACCTGGTCGAACTTGTCATCGGCCTTATAGACGGCTTCAGACGCAGCGCCGGTCAGCAGGTTTTTGAATTTGAATTTGACAACTGCTGAACTGCGGCCGGATTTGTTGTATTCGGCTTTTTGTACAACGAGGGGGTCATTGCCGACCATGATGACATTACCGGCGCGGAGTTCTTGGGCTATTTTCATGAGTTTGCTTCCAACAGAATGGGACGAGAAAGGGGAAAATAGGCTATTTTAGCCGGTCAAGGCAGAACTGTACAAGATTGCTGGCAAGATTCGTTTGCCTGGCGAGCGCAGTAGACCAGCGCTGCGTTGCGGGAGCCAAAGCGGGCAGCGCAGCGGCGAAGGCAGGCCAGGTGAGTACGCCTTCGCTATTCCAGGCGTGCCAGAAGGTGCTTATTGCATCAATCGCCGTGTCATCAGCGCCGACTTTTTGTAGATAGCGCGTAAGAAACGCATCAAGCTTTACCCGATGCACATCGTCCGTCTGCGGATAAATCTGCCAGACAAACGGCTTGCCCGCCCACTGGGCGCGCACGAAGGAATCCTCGCCGCGCACGAAATTCAGATCGCACATCCAGAGCAACTCGTCATAACGCACTTGCGGCAGAAACGGCAATGGATGCACGGTGAGTGCGCCTTGCGTGACCGATGCCGCATCGCTGCCAGGCAGCAATAACAGGATGGGGTGTTCAGAGCGCGCCAGCGCCTGCATCAGTTGTGCGACGGGTG
This sequence comes from Rugosibacter sp., assembly GCA_036569545.1. Lineage (GTDB taxonomy): Bacteria > Pseudomonadota > Gammaproteobacteria > Burkholderiales > Rhodocyclaceae > Rugosibacter. The sequence goes on from DATCQI010000025.1 coordinate 8,934, forward strand.
CGGCAGGATAGCTGAACAGGGAAATGGTCAGCTCATGCGGCGCTTTTCCCGGCAGGCCGAGTTCGGTACGAAACATCCCGGCATCGAAGGCTACGCGGCGATCGTTGTAGTCGGCTTCGCGTAGCAGGCCACCGCTGCGTTCATCAAACCCGGGAAAGAAAAAATGTTTAACCAGCGGCAGGCGCGGGTGCGGCGAAGGTAAGCCATGCATTTCGCCCACCCAGTCTTCCGCCGAGAGATAGTCGAGATTGAGCCACACGGGTTTTTTCTCGCGCTGCGCCATGGCCGCAATATAAGTTGTGGGCAATTCGCAGGCAAAGGCTTCAATGACGACGTCGGCTGATTCATCGGGCGACATGTCGCAAGGCCAGGGTGCAACGGCGACTGGGCTTTGGAAGTGGTCCGGGGCGAGTCGATCGAGTGGCGCCGGATTGTCGATCCATAGCCGCACTTGCCAGCCGTACTCTTCGGCCAGTTGTCGGGCAAGACGCCAGCACACACCAGCGTCGCCATAGTTATCGACGACTACGCAAAAAATGTCGCAGCGAATCGTGCGAGCAGCAAGGGGGGGAGATAGCGCGTTTAGCATGAGAGGCGGTATCCTATCCGAATGAACTCACTTTTACGTTGTACGGAATGCCCGCGCCTGGCAAATTTTCTTGCTGATGTGCGCGGCAACTATCCGGATTATCACGCGCGGCCGGTGTTGCCCTTTGGCGACCCGAAGGCACCCCTGCTGATCGTAGGCCTGGCGCCTGGCATGCATGGGGCAAATCGTAGCGGTCGGCCATTCACGGGCGACTATGCGGGCATTTTGCTGTATGAAACCCTGCATGCATTCGGCTTTGCTTCGCAGCCAGTGTCTGTCGCGGCGAACGATGGCTTGCAATTGATCGACTGCCGCATTACCAATGCCGTGAAATGTTTGCCGCCGCAAAACAAGCCGGAAACGAGCGAGATCAAAACCTGCAATCGCTGGCTGGCAGACGAGTTGATCGTCGCGCCGGAAGTGCGCGTGATACTCGCCTTGGGGCTGGTGGCGCACAAGGCGGTGCTGATGGCTGCCGGGCTCAAGCAGTCGGCTTTTGCTTTTGCGCATGCCGCGCGCCACGTGCTGCCGGATGGCCGCGTGTTGATCGACAGTTATCATTGCAGCCGTTACAACACGCAAACCCGCCGTCTCACCAGCGCCGACTTTTCGCATGTCTTCACCCTCATCCGCAACGAACTTTGACAGTCGCAGCTTTCTCGCCACGCTGACCGACGCGCCAGGCGTGTATCGCATGCTCGATACAACAGGCGGCGTGCTATACGTGGGCAAGGCGAAAAACCTCAAACGCCGCGTTGCATCTTATTTTCAGAAAACCGTGCACAGCCCGCGCATTGCGCTGATGTTGCAGCAGGTCGCGCAGATGGAGGTGACGGCCACGCGATCGGAAGCCGAGGCGCTGATTCTGGAAAACACACTGATCAAAAAGCTCGCGCCAAAATACAACATCTTGTTTCGGGACGACAAGTCTTATCCCTATATCGGATTGTCGGGCGGCACCTTCCCCCGACTGTTTTATCATCGGGGCAGTTTTGATAAAAAGTCGCGTTACTTCGGGCCATTTCCCAATGCGCTGGCGGTGCGCGAAAGCATCCAGTTGGTGCAGAAGGCCTTCTTGCTGCGGACTTGTGAAAATACGGTATTCGCCCATCGTTCGCGGCCGTGTTTGCTGCATCAGATTCACCGCTGCAAAGCACCTTGTGTCGGTTTGATCTCGGCCGAAAGTTACGCAGCGGACGTGCGTCTGGCCGAGCTTTTTTTGCGCGGCAAACATGCTGAAGTCATCAACAATCTCAGCGCGCTCATGAGCGAGGCCGCTGAGCAACTCAACTTTGAAGATGCGGCGATGCTGCGTGACCAGATCAAATCCTTGCAAGCGGTGCTGCATCGGCAATATGTCAGCTCCACGCGCGACGCGGATGTCGACATCATCACTGCCGTGGTCGAGCACGGCGAGTCGTGTGTGAATCTGGCGATGGTGCGCGGCGGTCTGCACATGGGTGATCGCGCCTACTTTCCGCAAGCCACCGGCGGCGTCGAGGCGAGCGAAGTTCTGGCGGCTTTTGTGGAACAGCACTATGCCGATAAACCCATACCGGCGCGCATCCTCCTCAGCTCCTGGCCACTGGATGGCCTGCCAGAGGGATTGTCGGATTTGCAAACCGGGCCGCCAAAAAACGAAATGGAGCGCGCCTGGCTGGAAATGGCCGAGCACAACGCGCGACTGGCGATAACCTCGCGCAAGCAGGCCAAGACACGCTCTGGCAGCCGCCTTGTCGCATTGCAGGAGGCGCTGGAATTGCCCGATCTGCCACGTCGCATCGAATGCTTTGATATCAGCCACACGATGGGCGAGGGCACTGTGGCTTCGTGCGTGGTGTGCATTAATGGCGCGATGAAAAAAAGCGACTATCGCCGCTTCAATATCAGCGGCATCACGGGTGGTGACGACTATGCCGCGATGCGTCAGGCATTAACTCGACGCTATCAGAAAGCCGGTGCTGGTGACCCGGCGAATATTCCTGATCTGGTGCTTATTGACGGTGGCAAGGGCCAGCATGGCATCGCGCGGGAAGTCTTTGCCGAGCTGGGGCTGGATCATTTGCAAAGCGTGGGCGTAGCCAAAGGCGAAGGCAGAAAGCCTGGCCTGGAAACCTTGTTCGTGCATGGCCGCAGCGAGCCGCTACAATTAGCCATGGATAACGCTGGCTTTCATCTGCTGCAAGAAATTCGTGATGAAGCGCACCGCTTTGCCATTGTCGGCCATCGGGCGAGGCGCGCCAAGGCGCGCGGCCAATCCAAGCTGGAAGACATTGACGGTATCGGTCCGGCACGACGCAAAAATCTGTTGGCGCAATTTGGCGGGCTAGATGGCGTGCGTGCGGCTACAATTGAAGACTTATGTCGTGTGACTGGCATCTCGCGCCATTTGGCCGAGGCCATTGTCACCCAATTACGCTCATGAAATTGAATATTCCGAATGTGCTGACATGGGGCAGAATTTCACTCATTCCCATTGTCGTTGGCGTTTTTTACCTACCCTTGACGTCGTTTGAACAGAACTTGATTGCGACAGGCGCATTCGTT
>DATCQI010000026.1:0-2819 GCA_036569545.1 Rugosibacter sp.
CGCGATGCCACGATGTGCTGCGCATTCGCCCACTGCGTAAATTCGCGGGTCGAATGTTTGCAGCGTGTCAGATACCACCACCCCCCGATGGCAATGCAGGCCGGACGCCTCGGCCAACGCCGAACTGGGACGAATGCCTGCTGCCATGACCACCAGGTCTGCGGGAATTTCAGCGCCATCTTTAAACCGTATTGAACACACCCGACCTGCTGCATTGGCAACCAGCATTTCAGTTTGCTTGCCCAACAAAAACTTAAGCCCTTTGTCCTCCAGCGAAGCTTGCAGCATATCGGCGCCCGGTTTATCTAACTGGCGCTCCATGATCCACTCGCCAATATGCACTACGGTGACATCCATACCGCGCAGCTTGAGCCCGTTAGCCGCTTCCAAACCCAGCAAGCCACCACCGATGACCACCGCGTGCTTATGCGTTGTCGCTGTTGCAATCATGGCCTCGGTATCCGCAATGTCGCGATAAGCGATCACCCCCGGCAGATCATTTCCGGGCACGGGCAACATAAACGGCACGGAGCCTGTCGCCAGCAACAGGCGATCATAGCCTGCCTCCATCGCCTCTCCGGTGCTATCTTCGACAACCACTTTGCGCCTGACGCGATCCACTTTCACGACTTTTTTACTTGTGTGCAACGTGATGCCGTTGTCTTTGTACCAGTCAAGATCGTTCAGCACGATATCAGCCAGCGTCATCTCGCCGGCCAAGACGGGCGAGAGCAGAATACGGTTGTAATTGGGATGTGGCTCAGCGCCAAACACCGTGATGTCGTAAAGATCGGGGGCCAGCTTTAATAGTTCCTCAACAGTGCGTATGCCCGCCATGCCATTACCCACAACCACTAATTTTTGCTTTTGCATTTTCTATCTCCTGCGAGGTTCATAGTTATTGTTAGCAAGCCTTGTGCCCGATGTTGTCAAGCCGCTCTGGCACACCAACGCGCTGATTCAAAAGGAAGACTACTAGCCGTTTATTTATCAGATCCCGATATGCCGCACCACGACGGTGCATTTCATTGCCGTGACAACCAAAAAGCCAGCACCAAATTGAGCATCAGCGAAATACCCAGAATAATTTTCAACATTAGTGATGGATTTCGCGCAGCCAACGGGATGCGCCGTGTTGAAGTCAGCGGCCGATAGGCTCCACGTTCAAGCGCTAACACGAACTCCTCGGCGGTTTCAAACCGATCTGCCGGTTCACGCGCGCAGGCCTTGAGCAAAATGGTTTCCAGCCACTCGGGAATATTCCGGCGATAGCGAGTCGGCGGTATGGGCTGCGCAAAGCGCGGTGTCTGAAAAGGCTCGATCTCGCCGTAGGGATACTTGCGCGTGAGCAACTCATACAGCGTGACACCACAGGAATAAAGGTCGCTACGCTCATTCGCCGTGCCTTCAGCGAATAGCTCAGGCGCCATATAGGAAGGCGTGCCGGGATTGTTGATTTCACTTAAGCGATCACCGTCGCTGGCAGCCACGCCCAGATCGAGCACTGTAATCTGCCCTTGCGCGCCAAGCTGGATATTGTCAGGCTTGATGTCGCGGTGAACGATGCCCAGCCGGTGCAGCAAACCAACCGCCTTGAGCAAACGTAATCCAATGCCAGCGACTTCATCCACATCAAAACGATGCCCGCGCACCAGGCGCGTCTTGAGCGATTCACCTTCGTGCCAGGTCATCAGATAGTACAGACGGGAACATGCCGGATGACTCACGACTTGTGGAAAACAAGGCGCGACAGCACGCCGCGCCAGCCATTCTTCATACACCAGCGCGGCGATTGATTCGGCATCGCCTGCCTCAGGCCGCAATGTTTTCAATACCAGCGTTTCGCTGCCCTGGGCTACCTTGTAAAGCAATGTCATGCGCGATTCATGCAATACATCCAGCACGCGCAAGCCATCAATTTCATCGCCAACTTTTAACTGGGGCGGCAGGGGCAGTTTCTGCGCACCATCCAGGCGATCACGTAAATTCGATTGCGGTACAGCATGCACATCCGCGACCAACGCCGTGCAGTTATCGTTCGCTCCACGCCGTACTGCTTCCAACGCCAGGGCATTTGCTGCGGCTTCTGCTGTGGCATGGCTCACCAGCAATTCGTTGATGCCTGCATCCGCCAGCGTATTCCACACACCATCCGTGAGCAGCACAAACCGGTCGCCCACTGCCAATTCGCCATCGGCATGATCGACCACCAAATGTTCATCCAGCCCCAGTGCGCGGCGCAGCACATTACTCAACTCGGGATGCGGCCAAGTATGGTCTTCGGTGAGTTGCGTGAGCACCCCATCACGCCATAAATAAGCACGCGAATCACCCACATGCCCGACATAATAACGGCTACCGCGCAATACCAATGCCGTCAAGGTAGTAGCCATGCCTGCGTATTCGTGATGTTTTCGCGCTGTCGCCAGCAGCCAGCGATTGGCAGCGGTTAGCACCGTATCGAATGACTTGGCCACGCTCCAGGTATCCGGCGTGGCGAAATAATCATTAAGCAAATTGCGCACGGCATACTCCGCCGCCTCGCGTCCCAGCGCGTGGCCGCCCACGCCATCGGCCACTGCCAGCAGCATGCCTTTGGCATCAAGCTCATCGCCTTCGGGTGTCGCCGCACCAACGTAATCCTCATTGCGATTACGCAGCCCGACAAGCGTCGAGTGAGCTACATCAACTTGCAATTGACTCATCCGCTATCAGCCAGATCAAATGCGAGCAGCTGTCATCGTGGCAGCGCCCCATGTTGTGCGCCACCGCGTTTTAACCGAGGTAAGCCCAACCAGCGCGGCAATCGCGAGTGCTGC
>DATCQI010000027.1:0-32470 GCA_036569545.1 Rugosibacter sp.
CGGATAGTGCTGAATTTGCATTGACTTCAAGTGCTTACCTCGGTAAACTGCGCGCTTCTTTGTTTTATCCATTTGGAGTCACCATCATGTATGCGGTCATAAAAACCGGGGGCAAGCAGTATCGCGTTGTCGCCGGCGAAAAACTTAAAATAGAACAGATACCGGCTGATGTAGGCACTGAAATCACTCTTGACCAGGTGCTCATGGTCGGCGAAGGCGAATCGGTCAAGATCGGTGCTCCCCTCGTTGCAGGCGCTACCGTCACGGCTAAAGTGATTGCTCAGGGTCGTCATCCCAAGGTTACGATTTTCAAGATGCGTCGCCGTAAGCATTACCAGAAGCACCAGGGCCACCGTCAAAATTTTACGGAAATTGAAATCAGCGGCATTGCCGCTTGATTGTCCAGAATTAGGGAGCATTATTTATGGCACATAAAAAAGCAGGCGGCAGTTCACGCAACGGCCGCGATTCGGAATCGAAACGACTAGGCGTCAAGCGCTACGGTGGACAGTTGATTTCGGCCGGTAGCATCATTGTTCGGCAGCGCGGTACTGAGTTTCATCCCGGCGATAATGTTGGCATGGGCAAGGATCACACCTTGTTCGCCAAGATTGAAGGCACGGTTTTTTTTGCTATCAAAGGCATTAAAAAACGTCGCACGATCAGTATTATTCCGGCCGCTGTTTAATCTCTTTTGCGCGATGAAAGCCCTGTCGTTGCGCTAGGCAACGACAGGGCTTTTGACTTTTTATCCCATGAAATTTTTTGACGAAGCACGTATTGAAGTATTCGCTGGCGACGGTGGTAATGGTGCGGCATCGTTTCGTCGTGAGAAATACATTCCCATGGGTGGCCCTGATGGTGGCGATGGTGGCCGTGGCGGCAGCATCTGGGCCCTGGCAGACAGAAACCTCAACACCCTGATTGATTTTCGCTATACGCGGTCTTTTCATGCCCAAAAGGGCGAAAAGGGCCACGGCTCCGACCGTTACGGCAAGGGTGGCGAAGACATGGTATTGCCTATGCCTGTTGGCACTATCATCACTGATCGCGTGACAGGTGAAGTGCTGGCCGACCTGGATGTGCATGACAAGCGCGTGTTAATCGTCAAGGGTGGTAATGGGGGCTTGGGCAATTCGCACTTTAAATCCAGTACGAATCGTGCCCCGCGCCAATGCACGCCAGGACAGCCGGGTGAGCAGCGCGAGTTGCAATTGGAACTCAAAGTTCTGGCCGATGTGGGGTTGTTGGGTTTGCCAAACGCTGGTAAATCCACCTTCATTCGTGCGGTCTCGTCCGCCAAGCCTAAAGTGGCGGATTACCCCTTTACCACGCTGTATCCGAATCTCGGCGTGGTGCGTGTGGATCATCGCCGCAGTTTTGTAATAGCAGATATACCCGGCTTGATCGAAGGTGCCGCTGATGGCGCAGGTTTGGGCCATCGTTTTCTGAAACATTTGCAACGCACTGGCCTGCTCTTGCATTTGGTCGATTTAGCGCCCTTTGACCCCGATGCCGACCCATCGCATGATGCGCAAGCAATTCTTGAAGAGCTCCGGCAATACGATCAATCCTTGTTTGACAAGCCACGGTGGTTGCTGATCAACAAAATTGATTTAGTACCTGAAGACGAGCAAAAAGAGCGCATTAAAAAACTGGTGGATAGCTATCAACCTGTACGTCATTTCGTGATTTCCGGCATCAGTGGCCTAGGCTGTCAAGAGGTGTGTTTTGCGATTATGGAGCATCTCGAAAATCAGCGCGCGCACTTAGCGATTCATGGCAGCGGTAGCGAGTTATCAGATGAGTCCCCGGATGAGACAAGAGATAGCTAAAGCGCATCGGCTGGTCGTCAAGGTAGGTAGCGCTCTCGTTACCAATAATGGTGAAGGCTTGTCGTACGAGTTTATTAATGACTGCGCACGCCAGATTGCGGTATTGCGTGCGGAGGGTAAAGAGATTCTGCTCGTCTCCTCTGGGGCCATTGCAGCAGGTATGCAGCGCCTGGGCTGGGCTGAGCGCCCGCACGCCATGCACGACTTACAAGCGGCCGCAGCGGTCGGCCAAATGGGCTTGGCGCAAGCTTACGACACCACGTTTGCCAAGCATGGCTTGCAAGTGGCGCAAATTTTACTCACGCATGCAGATCTCGCGGACCGTGCGCGGTATCTCAATGCGCGATCCACCTTGCATACCCTGCTTGGTTTGGGTGTGACGCCGATCATTAACGAAAATGATACGGTCGTTACCGATGAAATCAAGTTTGGCGACAACGATACCTTGGGTGCTTTGGTGGCAAATTTGGTGGAAGCGGATGCGCTGATTATTCTCACCGATCAATCGGGGCTATATACGGCTGATCCGCGGCGTGATGTTAAGGCCACTTTGATTAGCGAAGGCCGAGCTGGTGATCGCCAGTTTGAGACGATGGCGGGTGGCGCTGGTACAGGCATTAGCCGCGGCGGCATGATTACCAAAGTGCACGCTGCGCAACGTGCAGCCAGGAGTGGTGCACATACGCTGATAATGAGTGGCCATGCGCCAGATGCTTTAATTTCCGCTAGCCGGGGTGAGGCTATTGGCACACTGCTTTATGCTACGGAATCACCTTTGGCTGCGCGTAAGCAATGGCTTGCTGATCATCTGCAGCTTGCGGGTTCGTTGATGCTTGATGAAGGTGCGATTCACGCGCTGACGAGCGGGCGTAGCCTCTTGCCTGTAGGAGTTACGGCAGTAGAAGGTGAGTTTGGGCGTGGCGCCGTGGTTGCTTGTCGCTCGCATGAAGGCCGTGAAATAGCCCGCGGTCTGGCTAACTATTCAAGTGTTGAAGCAAGGCGTATTGCCGGCCGTGGTACGCAAGACATCGAAGCGCTGCTCGGTTATATGGATAGTGATGAGCTGATTCATCGCGATAATTTGATTTTGCTGTAAAGCAGTCAAGCACGTGAGTGTTTAATGTTTTAGCGTGGGTGGGTAGCGATTTTTTGGTCTTGCTTTCACGTAAAGCTTTAGAAGCCTAACAGCTTCGGATATACTGTTCGACCTTGTGGGGTGATGAGTTGTCTGTCACCCTTTTGGAGACGTGGCCGAGTGGTCGAAGGCACGCCCCTGCTAAGGGCGCATCTGGGCAAAACCTGGATCCAGGGTTCGAATCCCTGCGTCTCCGCCAAGTAAAAACGAAAATCCCGCATTGCTTTTGGCAGTGGGGGATTTTTTTGTTATTTTTTGATGAGTTGTATTTTCCTATTTTTGCAAGATGAAAAAATGGGGGCTTGATGCCCCCATAGAGATGGATCATGGATGCTTGGTTAATCAGGTTTTGTTTCTACCATCTGTAAAGGCTCGTCAGCAACGATTTGGACCGGCTTTGGCTTGCGTCCTAGAGGTTGAGCGGGTGTTACCAGTGCAGAGGGTGCGTAAGTTGGTTGTGTTGTCTGAACTAAGGTTAGCCCTGCTTGCTGCAACGTATCCGAGAAATCTTTTGGTGGCGTTGGTGTATGCGCAACAGGAGGCGCTTCAACAGGCATCACGGAAGCCGCTACAGAAGGAGTAGCAGAATGCATGGTTTCAGGTAAAGCGAGAGGTGATGCTTCGGGCACAGTGCTTGCTGCCTGCACAGGGATAGGTAGCGCAGGGATAGGCGGCGCTGATACTTCGATCGCTGGTGCGATGGGTGTTGGTGGGGCTGAGATAAGCTCTGCTGCAAGCTGTGGTGCCGCAGGGATAATCGATGCTGGCACAAAACTTTGTGTCAGCATGCTATCTGTGGCGGTAGTTGCCGTACTGGCTTTGGCTGTTTGAGCGATGTCACGGTCGGCTGTGTCTTGTCTATCAATGGTGGGTGATAGTGCCTCCTCGCTACGATCGCCACGGTCAGCGCGATCATTACGGCCACGGCCGCGGCCGCGATTTCTGCGCCCACTGCGTGCTGTGCCTTCTGCATTGCTGGTTTCAGCTTCTGAAAAAGTCGGCGTTGGTGATACGGCGGCGATATCAGTAGCTGTTTCAGCTGCTGCGCTACGCGGAGGGCGTGGTTGCCGTGGTTCACGCGGCTCCCGAGGCTCTCTAGTTTCCTTGGGCGTAGCGGGTTTATTGCGGTTGTTGCTTACATCCTGCGCGGGGGCTTCATCACGATGGCTTTGCGCGCCTTGTTGGTTTTGTGGGCGGGCTTTACGTTCGCCATTAGCCGGCTGACCTTCTACGCGCGGTATACGATCGCGGTTTCCATCGCGATTTCGGTTGCGGTTGTTATTCCGGGAACGTTGAGCATTAGCGCCTTCTGGCTTTGGCGCGGGGGTTGCTGTTTTTTTCTCGCCAAAAAAGAAAGCGGCTATTTTGCTGAAGAGGCTAATCGAGGAAGTGGCCGCTTTTGCAGGGCGCAAGGAATCTACAATCGGTGCGGGTTGGCCGGCGGGAACCCCGCGAACCGCTGCTTCAATTTTGACTGGCTTGACCTCAGCTTGAGCCGAGGGCGTTTGATATGCTTCTTCGAGCGGACGCGTGGCCATCTGATAGCTGGCCAGATTGCTGGAGACTTCACTATTGAGTTGATCGTGCCGCACACGCACAATTTCATGCGCAGGTGTTTCTAAATGGCGGTTAGGGACAATGATCAGATTGACGCGGTGACGCGATTCAATGTGTGAAATATCTACGCGTTTTTCATTCAGTAAAAAGGTGCCTACATCAACCGGAACCTGACAATGCAAGGCACCGGTGTTGTCTTTCATGGATTCTTCTTCAAGAATACGCAGGATGTGGAGCGCAGCGGATTCGGTGCTGCGGATATGCCCTGTGCCTGTGCAACGCGGGCAAGTGATATAGCTGGTCTCTGCCAATGCGGGACGCAGGCGCTGGCGGGACAGTTCGAGGAGGCCAAAGCGGCTGATCTTGCCGGTTTGTACGCGGGCACGATCATGATGCAGCGCATCACGCAAGCGATTCTCAACCTCGCGCTGATTCTTTGCGGCTTCCATATCAATGAAATCGATGACAATCAGCCCGCCTAAGTCGCGCAAGCGAAGCTGACGTGCAATTTCGTCAGCGGCTTCACAATTGGTGCGCAGTGCGGTTTCTTCGATATCGCTCCCTTTGGTGGAACGGCCAGAGTTAACGTCAACGGACACCAGCGCTTCGGTGTGATCGATCACGATGGCACCGCCCGAAGGGAGTGTGACTTGACGTGAATAGGCGGATTCGATTTGATGCTCGATCTGGAACCGCGAGAACAGCGGCACATCGTCCTGGTAGCGCTTTACGCGGGAGACATTGCCGGGCATGACATGCGCCATGAACTGTTGCGCTTGTTCAAATACATCGTCGGTATCGATGAGAATTTCGCCAATTTCGGAATGAAAATAATCGCGAATGGCACGAATAACGAGGCTTGATTCTTGATAAATCAGGAACACGCCACTTTGCGCTTTAGCCGCACCATCGATGGCATTCCAGAGTTGCAGGAGATAGTTCAGGTCCCATTGCAGTTCTTCTAGCGAGCGGCCAATACCGGCGGTGCGGGCGATCAAGCTTGTGCCGCTAGGGACTTCCAGCTGATCCATGATTTCACGGAGTTCTTGCCGGTCTTCTCCTTCAATGCGACGAGAAACGCCACCGCCTCGAGGATTGTTCGGCATCAAGACAAGGTAGCGACCGGCGAGCGAAATGTAGGTAGTGAGCGCGGCGCCTTTATTGCCGCGTTCATCTTTTTCCACCTGAACAATGAGTTCCTGCCCAACGGAGAGAACATCCTGGATGCGGGCTTTACCGACATCTACCCCTGGCTTGAAGTAGCTGCGAGATATTTCCTTGAACGGCAAAAAGCCATGTCGTTCCGCGCCATATTCGACAAAAGCAGCTTCAAGGCTGGGCTCGAGGCGCGTGATAACGGCCTTGTAGATGTTACTTTTACGTTGTTCTTTCGAGGCTGATTCAATGTCTAGGTCAATCAGTTTTTGACCATCCACAATCGCGACGCGGAGTTCTTCAGCCTGCGTCGCATTAAAAAGCATGCGTTTCATATTTATTTTTCTCCTACGCGCTACACAGGCAGGAGGGCACGGCAAGTCTTTACTGCTGGCGTTAAAACACCATCAGTGCGAGTCGAGTTTGCAATCGGGGTGGCAGGTTCATGGAGCCTCGGTTGAATTTGGCAAATAAGTTTGGCAAATGGTTTGGAAAAAAGTTTGGCAAACAAAATGTGTGACTTCGTAAGACTTATCTGTAAAAAGCGTCCGCTGATTATCATCAGCGGACGGCAATCTGTGCCCATCTGTGCGTGTGTGACGCGCAATCAAGTAATATTCGCTCTTTGTGTCGGGTGAGCGAGATTCCCGTGGTCGGCTGGGGCGATGCTACTGCCAAAATGATTTTGACAGTGCTGCATGCTCATGTCACTGGTGTTTTTTCACCGCATCATTGATTAAATTTCAGTGATTACAGTAAAAATTCCTAGAATGACCGCATTCAGAAACCGCGCCTCTAACGCCACTTCGGGCCGTCAGGCACGCCATTTCGGAATGGCTAACCAAGGATGAGTATATTGCAAATGAAGGACTTAAGCAAAGATTCGGCGACATGGCTTGAGGTAGGAGATGAGGCAGAAGGACAGCGAATCGATAATTTTCTTTTGCATATTGCCAAGGGGGTACCCAAGAGCCACATTTATCGTATTTTGCGCAGTGGTGAGGTGCGGGTAAATAAGGGGCGAATTGGGGTTGAGTATCGTCTTAAGGTGGGGGATGTGCTGCGCATGCCCCCGATCCGAGTGGCTAAAATGCCCGATCAGACGCTGGTTCCGGCGCGTGAATTTGATATGGTGTATGAGGACGAAGCGCTGATTATTGTGAATAAGCCCGCTGGCGTTGCCGTTCATGGTGGCAGTGGTGTCAGCTTTGGGGTAATTGAGCAGTTAAGGCGCGCTCGACCGCAGGCCAAGTTGCTTGAATTGGCACATCGCCTGGATCGCGAAACATCGGGCTTGCTGATTGTTGCCAAAAAGCGCCTCGCATTGACGCGATTGCACGACCAGTTTCGCGAAGGAGTAATTGCCAAGCGCTATCTGGCGCTGGTCAAAGGGGTCTGGCGAAATGAATTGCAGCATGTGCGCTTGCCGCTGCTCAAGTATTTGACAGCAGAAGGCGAACGGCGCGTGAGCGTTGATCCGACGGGTAAAGTGTCACATTCGATTGTTCGCTTGCAAAAGCAATGGAAAAAAGAATGGGAAAAAGAAAACTTCAGTTTGGTTGAGGTGGAGTTAAAGACGGGGCGCACTCATCAAATTCGTGTTCATTTGGCGCATTTGGGCTTTCCGATCGCGGGGGATGATAAATACGGTGACTTTTCATTGAATCGTACTTTGCAAAAAACGGGGCTTAAACGAATGTTTTTACATGCGGCGCGGCTGGATTTACAGCATCCTCTCAGTGGCGATCCGCTGTCGCTGACATTACCCCTGCCATCGGAGTTACAGAGTTTTGTTGAACAACTGGATAGAAACGAGGCAAACAGGACGTAACGATGGCTAATTTTCAACTGATTGTATTTGACTGGGATGGCACTTTGCTGGATTCGACGGGGATGATTGCTGCGTCGATTCAAGCCGCTGCGCGCGACCTTGATATTGTTGAGCCGTCAGATGAGCGTGCTCGTCATATTATCGGGCTTGGGTTGATTGATGCGCTGCGCTATGCTATGCCGGGCTTACCTCCTGAAAGGTATAACGAAGTCGCTGAACGGTATCGCTACCATTATTTGGCGCGGGATCACGAGTTGCTTCTTTTCCCCGGCGTCGCTGAACTGATCAAAGAGCTTGCTGACGCCGGGTTTCAGTTAGCGGTGGCTACAGGTAAATCGCGCAACGGGTTGAATCGTGCGCTGGAAGTCAGTGGCCTGGGCCAGTATTTTCACATCACACGCTGTGCTGACGAGTGCCATTCCAAGCCTCACCCGCAAATGCTGGAGGAGCTAATCGAAGCTTTTAATGTTTCGCCTTCAGCGACACTCATGATTGGCGATACGACGCACGATTTGCAGATGGCAAAAAATGCCCGAACCCATAGCCTGGGGGTAACTTATGGTGCGCATCCGCGGCCGATGCTGGAAGCCGAAGCACCACTTTATTGCGCTGATAATGTCTCGCAACTGGCCGCTTGGTTGCGTATGCATGGATAATAGCTAGCTCTTTTCTCTGGTAATTCTTATAGGAAATTTTATGGCGCAGGATCAAAATGCACTTGTCTGGCTGGATATGGAAATGACTGGGCTGAATCCAGACGGTGATCGAATTATTGAATTGGCGATGGTCATTACCAACTCAAATCTAGAGGTTATCGCCGAGGCGCCGACGTGGGTCGTGCATCAATCGGATGAGGTGCTCAATGGCATGGATGAGTGGAACCGCAATACCCATAGCCGATCAGGGCTGACGGATAGGGTCAAGGCATCAATCATGACTGATGCAGATGTCGAGCAACAAGCCCTGGAGTTTGTTCGTCGTCATGTCCCGGTTCGGACTTCGCCTATGTGTGGTAATTCGATTTGTCAGGATCGTCGTTTTATGGCGCGCTATATGCCTAAGCTGGAAGAATGGTTCCACTATCGCAATCTTGATGTATCAACGCTTAAAGAGTTATGCAAGCGCTGGAAGCCCGAGTTGGCAAAAGGCCTGAAAAAGCATGGCCGCCATGAAGCGTTGGCCGATGTGCTTGAGTCGATTGATGAGCTCAAGTATTACCGTGAAAATTTTTTAAAGCTTTAATCGGGATTAGTTGCGGCGATAAAGCCGTAGCCTTTCGGTTTTCTCGCCGGGGCGCGAGGTTTCCAGCAGCAGATTCCAACCGGGGAGTGATTTTTTCGATTGTGGGGTGGTTTGTGTGATTAGGTAGCGGCAGTTTTTTGCTTTATCGCCGCTTGATGTGCGGATTCCATTGAAATAATCGAGCGATGCGCGTTGGGCCAATCCCAGATTGCGCCGAGCAATGCAGCCTGGGCTTTTGCCGAGGTGCTGTGCAAAGTCGGCGCTGACAAGACGGTAACTCTTGCCATAGTCGATCCATGGCAGCCACAGCGCAACAATTAATAGCCAAACAGTTACCCAGCCTATGCTCCAGCGGGTGGCAGCGCGCCAGGGTGAGCGGCGCAGACCTAGTGTGTATGCCAGCCAGCCAACGGTGATAAGAATCGCCAGCAAAATCACGATGAATGGTGTGTGTGCAATAAAGCCTGGTGCAGGTTTTGTAAAATTTTTGGCAATTTTTTCGGGAGTGCCTGTTAGTAAAGAGAAGGCGCCTAGCCAGATGAGCATGTTTATCAGTGAAAAAGTGAGCATGCCAAACCAGTCCAATGCATTGGCTGCGCCGCGTCGTAAGCGGCCAGCACCGGTAGCGGCGAGCATGCCCAACGGGACTAAAGAGGGTAATAAGCTGATGGATTGGGAGTTACCCCAGAAAAAAATCACCAATGCAACGAGGCTGGCCATCAGCGGAAGCGCTGTTTGTGGCTGCCACAGGCGGCGACGCTCCAGCCACACCTGCCACATTGCCAATGGCAGCAACGGCCAGCTGGCCCACATCAATAGCTTGAAGTGGGCACGGGTAAAGCCAGTCTTTGGAATGAGACTGGACTTCTCAGATGTCCACCACAGGTCAAATAACCGGGGGGATTGGTGGTTAAGCAACCAGGGCCATGGCAGGATCAAAATCACTGCAACAATACTCGCAGCGAATAGGGCGATAAGACTGCCACGTTGGCGCCATGCCGGGTGAAGAAATGTGAGCAGCCCGGTGACGATAGCTAACAGTGCACCATCAAGGCCTACCCCAAGAAAACTTACACCCACACCCGCGCCAAAGAGCATTCCGCCACGCATCGGCATTTTTTGTAATTGGATCAGGCCAAGCAGTGCCAAAGAAAATCCGAAGACGCCAGCTATTGCAGGCTGCGCATCGTGTATGGGAATGAGCAGACCCAGCGTGCCAATAGCTAAAAGAGGGGCAATGAGGGCTGCGTTTGAGCCAGCTAAATGACGAACGCTGATTGATAGGGTAAAAAGAAAGCCAGCGCCGAGAAATGCTGTGGCCAATCTTGCCGCATCATGCCAAGGGAGCAGCCATTGAAAGGTTTGGCCGCAGAGCGCGGCTAGCCAGTAATAGAGCGGTGGGCTTGTTAACCAAGGGTCGCTGACCACATGTGGAACGAGCCAGCTTGACCAGTCATTCCCTGCCATGCTAAAGGCCGCCCCGAGATTAATGGCGTCGTCCGGCTTCCACGGATCATGTCCTAGAGCACCTGCTAACAGCCAGAGCGTGCATAAGAGGATAACACCCCACTGGTTGAGCGGTGGGTGTGGCGTAGGGTCAAGTGGTGTGGCAGAGGGCATACAGTGAGCTTATCTGACAGAAAATAAAAAAGCAGCCAAGCGGCTGCTTTTTTATTATTTTAAACAAGCTGGCTAAACGTGCAATCAGGCGGCTGTTTTTGCGTATTTCTGACGGAAGCGCTCAACGCGGCCCGCAGTGTCGACTATTTTCTGTTTGCCGGTATAAAACGGATGGCAGACCGAGCAAACTTCAATACTCAATGCCTTACCGCTGGTTGAGCGGGTGTTGAATTTATTTCCACAGCTACACGTGACTTCAATCTCGGTGTAGTTCGGGTGAATGCCTTCTTTCATTGCATAGTCCTTTCGTGCGGCTAACTGATTCGGTGCGGTTTGTGAATTTGGCAAACCGACAAGGGTTCGCATTATCGGTTAATTTTCTGATATTTGCAATCAGCTTCTGCGCATCGCATCAAAAAACTCGCCGTTGTTTTTGGTTGCTTTGACCTTATCCAGGAGAAATTCCATAGCTTCCATGTCGTCCATGTTGTAGAGAAGCTTGCGCAGAACCCACATTTTTTGCAATACATCGGGTTTCAGGAGCAGCTCTTCGCGCCGGGTACCTGATCGATTGACATTGATGGCTGGATAAACCCGTTTTTCGGCCATACGACGATCAAGGTGAATTTCCATGTTGCCCGTACCCTTGAATTCCTCGTAAATCACATCGTCCATGCGCGAGCCGGTTTCGATCAGCGCGGTGGCAATAATGGTGAGCGATCCACCTTCTTCAATATTGCGTGCGGCACCAAAAAAACGTTTGGGTTTTTGCAGGGCATTGGCATCTACGCCACCTGTGAGCACTTTGCCTGAGGCAGGTTGTACGGTGTTATAGGCGCGTGCCAGACGGGTGATGGAGTCCAGCAGAATTACCACATCTTTTTTGTGCTCAACCAGACGTTTGGCTTTCTCGATGACCATTTCGGCCACTTGTACGTGACGCGTGGCGGGTTCATCGAAGGTCGAGGCGATCACCTCGCCTTTCACAGTTCGCGTCATTTCGGTGACTTCTTCAGGGCGCTCGTCGATCAGCAGCACAATGAGAGTCACGTCAGGATGATTGGCCGTAATCGCACGGGCAATGTGTTGCATCATCACTGTTTTTCCGCTTTTCGGGCTGGCCACGAGTAGTCCGCGCTGGCCCTTGCCGATGGGTGCAATCATGTCGATGACGCGACTCGTAATATTCTCTTCTGTACGAATGTCGCGCTCGAGGAGCATGTGTTCCGTTGGGTGAAGCGGGGTCAGATTCTCGAACAGTATCTTGTGCTTACCGACCTCGGGAGATTCGCCATTGACGCGGTCAACCTTGACTAGGGCAAAATAGCGCTCGCCTTCTTTGGGGGTCCGAATTTCACCCTCAATGGTGTCGCCTGAATGCAAATTAAAGCGCCGAACCTGACTGGGGCTAATGTAGATATCGTCTGGCGTCGCCAGGTAGGACGATTCTGGCGAACGTAAAAAGCCAAAGCCATCCGGCAGGATTTCTAGCACGCCATCTCCGAAAATGGCTTCGCTTTTACCCGCTTGGTTTTTCAGAAGGGCGTAGATCAGCTCCTGCTTGCGAAAGCGATTGGCGTTTTCAATCTGGTTGGCGTCAGCCATTTCAAGCAACTGGCTAACGTGGAGAGCTTTGAGTTCGGATAAGTGCATGGACTACCTGCGTAAAGTGCGTAAGGGTCGTAAGGGCCGCAGCACAAGAGGCTACGGCATGAGAAAAAAATCGAGAGTGGGGATGTACGTGCGCGGAAGGTGTTGATGCCCTGGCGCCATTGGAGAAATGGCCGGGGTGCTGCATTTCATTTATGTGCAATGCGCGGCCAAAAAAACAAGCCGCGAGACACAATGTATCGGGGTCAGAGGTGGTTGTCAATAAATGCGGTTAGTTGGGATTTGGATAGGGCACCGACTTTTTGCGCTTCCATCGATCCTCCTTTGAATAACAGCAAGGTCGGAATGCCACGAATTCCAAACTCTCCAGGTGTCTTGGGGTTGTCGTCAATGTTGATTTTGGCGATGCGCAATTTGCCGGCATAGTCTTTGGCGGCATCTTCGAGAATAGGAGCAATCATTTTGCACGGGCCGCACCATTCTGCCCAGAAATCAACCAGTGTTGGAACTGCGGAATCAAGCACTTCGCTTTTAAAGGTGCTATCGGTGACGTGAATGATATGTTCGCTCATGGGAAATCCTCGGGTGTCTGATAATAATTTAATTGTCTGCTAGCTATATGTAAATAGGCTGGAGGGTAAAATGAACTCCGGCAGTTTTTAGGCATTTTTTAAGCAGGCTGAAACAAGCTATAGTGAAAATGTTAGCCATAATGTTAACAGGAATGCCATGAAAAAACTGCCCCGAATAACTTTCTCTTTGTGCCAAAGAGGCCGCCCAGTGATACATTCATCACTCAGACTGGAGTGTTTATTATGACCTATGTAGTAACCGAAGCGTGTATTAAATGTAAATATACCGATTGCGTGGATGTTTGTCCGGTAGATTGCTTTCATGAAGGCCCCAACTTTCTGGTGATTGATCCAGAGGAGTGCATTGATTGCACATTGTGTGTTGCCGAGTGCCCTGCAGAGGCGATTTTCGCCGAAGATGATGTGCCTGCAGAGCAGGTGCAGTTAATACAGATCAATGCAGAGTTAGCCAAAGTATGGCCTGTTATTACTCAGCGCAAGGAGCCGCCAGCAGATGCGGATGAATGGCTGAAAGTGTCGGGCAAGCTGGCAAAGCTGGAGCGTTAACCTGGCGTGAATTAATCTAATGTGCATCTGTTGTAACTTTAAAAGTTAGTTTTCTGGAGGAGGGGTAAGCATGCAAGTTAAGGAAATCCTTGCGATTAAGGGTGCTGTGCTCTACACCATTTCGCCCGAGCGTACTCTGGTTGAGGCAATTGCCATTATGACCGAGCAGGATGTGGGTTCGCTGGTGTGTTTTGCACAGGGGAAAATGGCTGGCATGCTGACGTTTCGCGAAGTATTAAACGCTGTGCATGCGCATGGGGAAGAGTGGCAGGAGGTGACTGTTGCCAAAGTGATGGTTGCCAACCCCTTTTGTGCTAGCCCTGAAATGGAAATGGACGAATTACGCCGCGTGATGGTTGAGCATCATCAACGTTATCTGCCTGTCATGGAAGCTGATACGCTGATGGGTGTCGTCTCGTTTCATGATGTAGCAAAAGCGGTGCTGGAAGAGCAAAGTTTCGAAAACAAAATGCTGAAAGCTTATATTCGTAACTGGCCCGAAGAAAAAACCGACTGACCTGGGCTTGGACTTTTTGCCCAAAAGGAGTTGGTAATGGAGAGAGTCTGGTTTAAAAGTTACCCTGCTGGCGTTCCTGCGGAAATTGATGCGAATGCCTATGCATCACTCATCGATGTTCTGGATGAAAGTGTGCGTCTATACGGTGAGCGCACAGCTTTTATCTGTATGGGAAAAGGCATCAGCTATGCGCAGCTGGATTGCATGTCGCGCGATTTTGCTGCTTATCTGCAAGGGGTTCTGGGCCTCAAGAAGGGTGATCGCGTTGTTTTGATGATGCCGAATGTTCTGCAGTACCCCGTATGCTTGTTTGGGGTGTTACGGGCAGGATGCATTGTTGTCAATTGCAACCCCTTGTACACTGCCACTGAGCTTGAATATCAGATCAATGATGCGGGTGCTGAAACCATCGTCATCCTCGAAAATTTTGCCCATGTGCTGCAAGATGCTATTGTCCGCACACCCATTAAGCATATCCTGACGACACAGTTAGGCGACATGCTAGGCCCCGTCAAGGGATGGACAACCAATTTTGTCGTCAAGTATGTAAAAAAAATGGTTCCCGCATGGACGTTGCCGGGCGCTGTGAACCTGTCAGCCGCATTACATCAGGGGGCTGATGTTCAGCCAGCGCCAGTGCCTGTGTCACTTGCGCATGACGATATTGCTTTTCTTCAATATACGGGCGGTACCACAGGGATTTCCAAAGGTGCGATGCTAACGCAGCGTAACTTGGTGGCAAATCTGTTGCAGGCCAAGGCTTGGATCAAGCCCTATCTGGGCGAAGGGCCGCAAATCGTCATTACAGCTCTGCCACTGTATCACGTGTTCGCTTTAACGGCGAATTGCCTGACTTTTGTGGCGCTGGGCGCGGCCAATGTGCTGATCACCAACCCGCGTGATATCGCGAGTTTTGTCAACACCTTGGCGAAATACAAATTCACTGCATTAACGGGAGTCAATACCTTGTTTAATGCCTTGCTTGATTCCCCTAAATTTACCCGGCTCGACTTCAGTCACTTACGCATAGCGCTGGGTGGTGGCATGGCGGTACAAAAATCCGTTGCCATACGCTGGCAGGCAACGACCAAGGTTGCCTTGATTGAAGCCTACGGACTGACGGAAACCTCGCCTGCAGTTAGCATCAATCCGCTTAATCTGGCCGAGTTTAACGGCTCCATTGGTTTGCCATTGCCTTCAACCGATATAGCGATTCGTGACGATGCAGGGAATGATCTGCCCTTAGGTGAGGCGGGCGAGCTTTGCGTCAGAGGTCCGCAAGTGATGGCAGGTTATTGGCAGCGACCGGAAGAAACTGCAAAGGTCATGATGCCGGATGGATTTCTACGGACAGGCGATATTGCGATGGTGGATGCCCAAGGTTTTATTCGCATTGTGGATCGCAAAAAGGATTTGATTGTGGTCTCTGGCTTTAAGGTGTTTCCGAATGAGGTTGAAGAGGTGCTTGCGAATCATCCCGGCGTTAGAGAGGTGGCTGTCATTGGCGTGCCGGATGGCCATTCTGGCGAGGCGGTTAAAGCCTTTGTGGTTAAGCGGGACGCGACCTTGACTGCTGAAGAGCTTATTGCCCATTGCCGAAAAACACTGGTGGCATACAAGGTGCCACATCAGATTGAGTTTCGGAGTGAATTACCAAAATCCAATGTGGGCAAAATTTTGCGTCGCGCGCTCAAGGATCAAGTAGATCAAGGATAGCGGTCGTAAAAGTCGGCTCTGACGATACGGTGATAGAGCGCATGGTAGACTTTGCGGCAATCTTTTTCAGTTATTTGCGCACTTTCAGGGCCATTTATAAATAAATTATGTCAGGCAATAGTTTTGGTTCCCTTTTTTGCGTCACGTCGTTTGGTGAATCGCATGGTCCCGCACTCGGTTGTGTGATCGACGGCTGCCCACCAGGACTTGAAATTACTGCGGCTGAAATTCAGGTGGAATTGGATCGTCGCAAACCTGGGATGTCACGCCATGTCACGCAACGCCGTGAATCAGATACGGTAGAAATACTGTCCGGTGTATTCGAGGGGCGCACGACAGGGACTCCTATTGCCTTGTTGATCCGCAACGAAGATCAGCGCAGCAAGGATTACGGCAATATCGCCACAACTTTTCGTCCCGGCCATGCGGATTACACCTATTGGCAAAAGTACGGTATCCGCGACTATCGTGGCGGCGGTCGTTCTTCGGCGCGCGAGACGGCGGTGCGGGTTGCTGCCGGGGCTGTCGCGCGAAAATGGTTGTTGGAACGCTATGGCGTCAGTGTGCGTGGCTGGATGGCGCAATTAGGTGATATTGAAATTCCCTGGCAAGACGAAGCAGCGATTGATGGCAATCCATTTTTTGCGCCGAATGCGGCCATCGTGCCGCAGTTAGAAAGTTATATGGATGCCTTACGCAAGTCGGGCGATTCGGCAGGTGCAAAAATCACCGTCATTGCGCGTTGCGTGCCCGTGGGTTGGGGGGATCCTGTTTATGGTCGTCTGGATGCTGACATTGCGTATGCCATGATGGGCATCAATGCGGTGAAGGCTGTAGAGATCGGCGCAGGATTTGACGTCGTGACGCAAAAAGGCAGCGTGCATGGGGACGAGTTAACGCCTGATGGCTTTCTCACCAACCATGCCGGTGGCGTATTAGGTGGTATTTCAACCGGTCAGGATGTGCTGGTGAACCTGGCAGTCAAGCCAACATCCAGCTTGCGTTTGCCCCGTCGATCGATTGATTTGGCAGGACTGCCCGTTATCGTTGAAACGCATGGCCGTCATGACCCATGTGTCGGCATTCGCGCAACGCCCATAGCCGAAGCAATGCTCGCTCTTGTGCTAATCAATGCTGCCCTGCATCACCGTGCGCAGTGCGCCGATGTGAGTTGTCCGACGCCAAAAATTCCGGCGCAGGCTGGTCACGGATCAACAAGAACTTGATCAAGCATCGCGGGTGAACGACCTGCGAGCGCGCCTATGAATCAATCCCGCAGTCTGTCAGCATGGTACTTTGGGTACTTTGCTTTTGTTGGTGTCTTTCAGCCCTATTTCAGCCTGTATTTGCAGTCTATCGCGATGTCTGCTGGGCATATTGCGGTATTAATGTCTTTGGGGCAAATGATCCGTCTTGTGGCACCCCTGTTCTGGGGCTGGTTGGCAGACCACGCAGGGCAGCGGGTAAAAATAGTGGTCATGTCGCTCGGAGCCGCGTCGGCGAGTTTTTCGGCCGTTTTTCTAACCCAAGATTTCTTCGGTTTATTACTGAGCCTCATAGTTCTTCATTTTTTCTGGAGTGCTTCCCTGCCACTGGTTGAGGCGTTGACTCTAGCGCATTTGACGGAGCACCCCGAGCGTTATGGGCGCATCAGGCTATGGGGTTCGGTAGGGTTTATTTTTGCTGTACTGGGTATGGGTTGGTTGCTGGATATCATGCCGATAACCGTATTGCTGTGGGTTAGCTTGGCGTTTTTATTAGGTACGGTCTTCTGTGCGTTGCTGCTGAAAGAAGTGGTTCTTGGGACCACCCGCACAGCATCTTCTTTGCGGGTGGTACTGAGTCAACCGAAGGTAGTGTTTTTGCTGGTCGCCGGATTATTCATGATTGCGGCACACGGTGCCTTATATGTTTTTTATTCGATTCATCTGGTGGCGCATGGCTATGATAAAACGATGGTGGGCTTGCTCTGGGCACTGGGTGTAGTCGCCGAAATTATTGTATTTTTGCTGATGCCCCGTATCGTACGGTGGGTCTCGTTACGTCATCTGCTGCTGCTTTGTTTTGCCTTGGCTGTTTTGCGATTTATGCTTATTGGCTGGCAGGCCGAGAGTTTGCTTTGGTTGCTTGTTGCCCAGTGTTTGCATGGCGTGACTTTTGGCGCGCACCATGTGGCGACTATGGCGGCACTTAACCGTTGGTTTTCTTCAGGCCAGCAGGCCAGGGCGCAGGCAATTTATGGCAGTGTGGCTTATGGTGTGGGTGGGTTAACGGGCGGATTGCTTGCAGGTGCATTATGGGAAAGCGCCGGGCCGGCAATGACATTCAGCGTGTCTTCCCTATTGGCGCTCATCGGGTTCTGCTTGGTCTGGTATGGTGTTCCGGCTAGTTCAGGCAGGTCGGTTGTGCGATAATTATTCATTCTGAACTGCCTTTTAAATCATGTCTAAAACGCTTTACGACAAACTCTGGGAAAATCACGTGGTCCACGCGGAAGCGGATGGTACTGCGCTGCTTTATATTGACCGCCATTTAGTGCATGAGGTCACCAGCCCGCAGGCCTTTGAAGGGTTAAAGCTTGCCGGTCGCAAGCCTTGGCGTATTTCGTCCATCGTTGCGACAGCAGATCACAACACGCCAACCGACCACTGGGAAAAGGGCATTCAAGACCCGGTTTCGAGGCAGCAGGTAGAAACGCTGGACGCCAACATTCATGAAGTGGGTGCGCTGGCGTATTTTCCATTCAAGGATAAACGTCAGGGCATTGTGCATGTGATTGGCCCGGAGCAAGGTGCTACGTTGCCCGGTATGACGGTGGTATGCGGGGATTCGCATACCTCGACGCATGGCGCATTTGCTTGCCTGGCGCATGGCATTGGCACATCAGAAGTGGAGCATGTGCTGGCAACGCAATGTTTGTTGCAGAAAAAGTCAAAGGCCATGCTGGTCAGGATTGAAGGAAAAGTCGGCGCTGGTGTGACGGCGAAAGATATCGTTCTGGCCTTGATTGGCAAGATCGGTACGGCGGGCGGAACCGGGTATGCCATTGAATTTGGCGGTTCTGCGATACGTGCGTTGTCGATGGAAGGGCGCATGACGGTTTGCAATATGGCGATTGAAGCGGGTGCTCGGGTAGGTTTTGTCGCTGTGGATGAGACAACGATCGAATACCTTAAGGGGCGCACTTTTTCTCCTAAAGCAGCGGATTGGGAGAAAGCAACTGCCTACTGGCGCACGTTGGTTTCGGATGCGGATGCGGCATTTGATGTAATTGTGGAACTTGATGCGAGTGAAATTGCGCCCCAGGTGACCTGGGGTACATCGCCTGAGATGGTGGCAAGCATTGAAGGAAATGTCCCTGCACCAGAAGATTTTAGTGACCCCGTGAAGCGGGAAGGCGTTGCGCGCGCGCTTGAGTATATGGGCTTAGTGCCACATACCCCTATCAATCAGATCGCGATTGATAAAGTGTTCATTGGCTCATGCACGAATTCACGCATTGAGGATTTACGTGCAGCCGCTGCCGTGGCCAATGGTCGTCATGTGGCGGCTAATATCAAGCTCGCACTGGTTGTGCCGGGATCTGGTCTAGTTAAGCAGCAGGCAGAAGCTGAGGGTTTGGACAAGATTTTTGTGGCGGCTGGTTTTGAGTGGCGGCAACCGGGCTGCTCGATGTGCCTGGCCATGAATGATGATCGGTTGTTGCCTGGCGAACGCTGCGCTTCAACCTCGAATCGGAATTTCGAAGGGCGGCAGGGCAACGGTGGCCGTACGCATTTACTGAGCCCGGCCATGGCCGTGGCTGCGGCGATTGCCGGACATTTTGCCGATGTTCGTGAATTAACGACTTAGTTTTTCAACTCTAATTTTCAATCCAAAAGTAAGGAGAAACTTATGGGGCGCATTTTGACAGCCTTCGGTTTAATTACTCTGCTGGCTGCCTGTAATACGGTTCAAGGTCTTGGCAAAGATATCGAAAAGGGTGGCGAGGCCATTCAGAGATCAAGCAAATAATGGAAAAATTTATTACTCATGAGGGTTTGGTTGTACCGTTGGATCGCGCTAACGTGGATACCGATGCCATCATTCCCAAGCAGTTTCTTAAATCGATCAAGCGTTCAGGGTTTGGCCCGAATGCGTTCGATGAATGGCGTTATCTGGATCACGGCGAGCCGGGTATGGATAACGCCAAGCGCATAAAGAATCCGGATTTCATCCTTAACCAGGCCCGTTATCAGGGGGCTTCGATTCTACTGGTGCGGAGCAATTTTGGTTGTGGTTCTTCGCGTGAACATGCGCCGTGGGCATTGCAGGATTTTGGTTTTCGCGCCATTCTGGGCGAATCGTTTGCTGACATTTTTTTTAATAATTGTTTTAAAAACGGTCTATTTCCCATTGTGTTGCCAAAAACTGAAATTGATGAGCTCTTTCTTTTAACGGAGAGCACACCTGGGTTTCGCCTAACGGTTGATCTT
Organism: Rugosibacter sp.; assembly: GCA_036569545.1. Classification (GTDB taxonomy): domain Bacteria; phylum Pseudomonadota; class Gammaproteobacteria; order Burkholderiales; family Rhodocyclaceae; genus Rugosibacter. Next base: position 19,834 of record DATCQI010000027.1, read on the forward strand.
GCTGCACAAATGGTCAATCGTCCTGATGGCCATAAAATTCCTTTTGCCGTGGATGCCTTTCGCAAAGAATGCTTGCTCAATGGCTGGGACGATATTGGCCTGACTTTGCGGCATGCGGAAAAAATTCGCGTATTTGAAGCGCAACGGCGTATCGAGCAACCTTGGCTGTTTGCCTAGTTTTATCTAGAGGAATCATGTAATGAAAATTTGTGTTCTCCCCGGTGACGGGATTGGCCCTGAAATCACGGCAGAAGCATTGCGTGTACTGCGCGCGCTCGGTTTGTCCTTTGAAACAGAAGAGGCCCCTGTGGGCGGCGCAGGTTATCGGGCGTCGGGGCATCCGCTGCCCAAGGCAACGCTTGAGTTGGCACAGCAATCAGATGCCATTCTGTTTGGTGCGGTGGGCGATTTTTCATTGGATACCTTGCCGCGCGAATTGCGTCCTGAACAGGCGATTCTCGGGTTACGCAAGGCATTCAATCTGTTTGCGAATTTTCGTCCCGCACTGGTCTACCCTGAATTAGTGCATGCATCAACGTTGCGTCCGGAGATTGTTGCCGGTCTCGATCTTCTGATTATTCGGGAACTCACCGGTGACATTTATTTTGGTCAACCGCGCGGTATTCGCACGCTGGAAAATGGCGTGCGTGAAGGATTTGACACGATGCGTTATTCTGAACCAGAGATTCAGCGGGTGGCACATATCGCATTTCAGGCGGCAAGAAAACGCAGCAAGCGTTTGTGTTCGGTGGATAAAGCTAATGTGCTGGAGACAATGCAGCTTTGGCGCGAAGTCGTTATTGCTGTGGGTGCGGAATACCCTGATGTCGAATTGAGTCACATCTACGTCGATAACGCGGCGATGCAATTGCTGAAAAACCCCAAGCAGTTTGATGTCATGGTGACGGGCAATATGTTTGGCGATATTCTTTCTGATGAGGCATCGATGTTGACAGGCTCAATTGGCCTGTTGCCTTCTGCTTCGCTGAACGAAAATAATTTCGGCTTATATGAGCCAATCCATGGCTCGGCACCCGATATCGCAGGCATAGACGTGGCAAATCCACTCGCGACCATTCTTTCTGCGGCCATGATGTTGCGCTTTAGTTTTGGACTGAATGATGATGCGCTGCGTATTGAATCTGCTGTAAAAAAAGTGCTGGCACAGGGCTATCGAACCGCTGATATTGCTGAGCCTGGCCTCAGTACAGTAGGTACTAAGGCCATGGGTGATGCTGTCCTGGCGGCGCTGTAATTTAAAAGTGAGAAAAAGACTATGAAGAAAGTAGGTCTTATTGGCTGGCGGGGGATGGTGGGTTCCGTGCTCATGCAGCGTATGCGTGAAGAGAGCGATTTTTCGCTGATCGAGCCCGTGTTTTTTACCACATCGAACCCGGGTGGCAAGGCGCCGGCTTTTGCCTTGGGTGTACCACCGCTGAAAGACGCAAAGAGTCTTGTTGATCTGATAAAGATGGATATCATCATCACCTGCCAGGGTGGCGATTACACCACAGAAATTTTCCCCAAACTCCGCGCATTAGGTTGGTCGGGGCACTGGATTGATGCTGCTTCGAGCTTGCGCATGGACGATGATGCGGTCATCATACTTGACCCGGTGAATCTGGATGTCATCAAGCAAAGTCTGGCCAGGGGCGGGCGCAACTGGATTGGCGGCAATTGTACGGTAAGCCTGATGCTGATGGCCCTAGGTGGCCTGTTCAAGGCAGATTTGGTCGAGTGGGTGAGTGCCATGACCTATCAGGCGGCATCAGGCGCCGGTGCGCAGAATATGCGTGAACTGCTGGCGCAGATGGGCGAAGCGTATCGGGTGGCCAAGGAACTGCTAGATGATCCGGCTTCGGCCATTCTTGACATTGATCGTGAAGTCGCCGGGATACTGCGCGATGATGCTTTCCCGACGGATAATTTTGGTGTGCCTTTGGCTGGATCATTGATTCCGTGGATTGATAAAGATCTCGGCAATGGTCAAAGCAAAGAGGAATGGAAAGGCCAGGCTGAAACCAACAAGATTTTAGGACATTCGGCGACCCCCGTTCTGGTCGACGGGTTATGTGTTCGCATCGGTGCCATGCGGTGCCATTCACAAGCCTTGACTATCAAGCTTAAGCAAGATGTGCCTTTGAATGATATTCATGGGTTATTGGCCGGACATAATGATTGGGTCAAAGTTGTCCCCAATCAGCGCGATATCACAGTGAAAGACCTGACGCCCGTTGCCGTTACCGGCACCTTGGCAGTGCCAGTGGGTCGTTTGCGAAAACTCGCCATGGGCCCGGAATACCTTTCCGCCTTTACGGTTGGCGATCAGCTCCTTTGGGGGGCTGCAGAGCCTTTGCGCCGGATGTTGCGGATTTTGCTTGAAGCTTAAAGTACGGGTCATTTTTTAGGGACTGCCCAAGGCTGGGATTTCTCGTAGTCTTGCGTACTTAAGATCATGATGTTATGTTGATAAATTATCGAAGGTTTTGCAGGAGTGACTGTGCTGAAAACTGACAAAAAATCCAATCTTTTAAAAGTGACGGTTATTGCGATGGCAATGGCTATTATCCCGCTGGCAGGACACGCAGCGGGATTAGGGAGAGTTACTGTTTATTCTTTGCTCGGCCAACCACTCAAGGCAGAAATTGAAGTTTCCGCGAATAACGAAGAGTTATCGTCACTGCAAACAAAACTGGCTTCGGTTGATGCTTTTCGTCAAGCAGATGTTGAATATAACCCTGTTCTTGCCAGCCTCAAGTTTTCGCGTGAGCTCACTGAACGCAATGGGCATCGCTATGTTCAGGTGACTACGGATCAGCCGCTGAATGAGCCGTTTATCAATATGCTTGTTGAATTGGGCTGGGCCTCCGGGCGGTTGGTTCGCGAATATACATTCTTGTTGGATCCTCCTGGTCTCGCCGCTGCCACAACTGCGGCGCCTGTTTCGCCGTCGGTGGTGCCTCTTCCCGCAGATAAACTGCAACCAGAAAAGACTCCTCAGGACGAAAGCACGCCTCTTGCCGTGACGCATCAAAGCGCTAAAGTGTCGGCTAAAGTAGAGTCACCAGCAAAGGTCTCTTCACAGACAGGTACGGATGTCGGTGTAAAAAATCATAAAGTCCGCACTGGTGATACGCTGGGAAAAATTGCAGCAAAGATACGTCCTGAGGGCGTCAATCTGGATCAAATGTTAGTGGCTTTACTCAATGCTAATAAAGCGGCTTTTGTTGGCGGCAATATGAATCGTCTGAAGGCCGGAAAAATTCTTGCGATTCCTGATGCTGAAACGATAAATCAGATCATCCCCGACGAGGCAAAAAAAGAAGTCATTGCACAAGCCGCTGATTTTAATGCTTACCGTAAGAGACTGGCATTGTCTGCCAGTGCGCAAACCGCTGTTCGTGATAGCGGGCAACAAGTTGCGAGCGGAAAAATAACACCCAAAGTAGAAGAGACTGCTCCTGCACCGAGTGGCAAAGATAAATTGGAGGTTTCAAAGTCAGAAAACGCTAAAGGAGCGACTGGCGATGTCAAAGGAAGTGCCGTAGCCGATGTACTAGCACTCGATAAAGCATTAAAAGAAGCCCAAAGCCGTACTGCTGAGCTTGAACAGAATCTGAGCAAGCTGAAGCAACTGGCTGAATTGAAAAGTAAAGCAGGAGCTGATCTTCAGCAACTGGCGCAAGCGAAAAAATCACCTGCAAATTCCGCAAACCAAGTTCCGGCTGCAGCTCCTGCTGCGGCCCCAGAAGCAGCTTCGACCGCAGGAGCCAAAACGCCGACATCATCAACCGAAACCCCAAAACCCGAGGTGCCGGTTAGCGCGCCAACACCCAAAGTTAAGGTAAAAAAAGTCCAGGTACCACCCATTGCACCTGAACCAGAGCCTGGTTTCATAGAAGAAAACAGCATGCTGGTGTTTGGCGGCGGCGGCATCCTGGCTCTGCTGTTAGGCTGGATGGGCTTCTCTGCCTGGAAAAAGAAAAAAGAGAGCAGCGAACTGGGCGAGCTTGATAATATGAGCTCTGCTAGCAACTTTTCAACGCAGTCAGCGTTTGGTCCATCGATAGATCCAACCGCCTCATCTTCTTTTTCTTCCACTACGGATGGATCGGGCGCAAGTCAATTCAGTATCGCTACCCCAGGAGGCGCTGAACCGTCTGTTGATGCTTTATCGCAAGCGGATACCTTCCTTGCATTTGGTCGCACTGAGCAGGCAGAAGAAGTTCTGAGTTCGGCACTGGAGATGCAGCCAAACAGGCACGAGCTTTATCTGAAGTTGCTTGGTATTTATGCGGAGCAGGATAACCCGGTTGAATATGAGTCTCTTGCGAAACGCTTCCGCGAGCAAACTTTAGAAGAAGGTCCGGATTGGGAAGCTGCGCGGGTAATGGGTGCTGCACTTGACCCTCAAAATGCGCTGTATCAGTTGCCGTCTGCCGAGAGTAAATTGTCTGAAGCTGTTACAGGGAAGGAAGATACTGTTGTATTGGCAGGGACAGCAACAGCGGATACCCAAGCGGCGCCAGAAACTTTCGTGAAAAGTACTTCGAATGATCAAAATAGCCAAATAATCGACACGGAAAATCTCGATTTTGATCTCGATTTTGATTTGGATGACGCCCCCCCGCCTGTATCTAAAATGGACACTGTTGTACCGAGTGCCTTAGTCGCCTCACCAGAGGAGGCGCCGGCTCTGGATTTTGACTTTGACTTGAACCTTCCTGAAGAGTCTTCGGCCACCGCCCTTGAGTCAGTTTCTATGAATCCGCCATTGGATATTCCGTCGGCGGAAGATGCGGGTAACAGTATTGATTTTGATTTTGATCTACCTTTGGCCGATGCGCCTCCAGCACTTAATGATAATGCGTCTGATCTGAACCCGGACGCTCTCGACCTTGACCTGGACACCGACTTGTCAGCGCCGGCTTTTAGCGCGGCCGGAAAAGGAGATGCTGAGGATGTGGATAATCCTGAAGTTGCGACCAAGCTTGAGTTGGCGGCAGCCTATGAAGAGATGGGCGATAACTCAGGTGCCAGTGAGCTTTACCAAGAGGCTCTGGCCGAAGGCAGCAAGTCGCAGCAAGAGTTTGCTCGTACCAAACTAGCCAGCCTGAATTGATTGGTGACTATCTCTCGGCATGATGTTGCGCCGGGAGTTTTTCCACAATCGGTGTCATAGCTTTTCCACTTTTGTCTGCGATGCGCTTTCATCCCGCCAATTTGCTTTTGCTCTGGTTCAGCTTTCTTTTGGCTTTTTCGGTACGTAGTGGGGTGGTACTGATACTCAGTTGTTTTATCGTGATGATGTGGGCCTATTTGTCAGCTACCCTTCATTTGCAGCGCTTGTTACGTCGCAGTATTTGGTTAATGCTGACGTTATTTGCAGTGTTTTCCTGGATGACTCCCGGTACGCCTTTGTCATTAATGCCTTTTGTCTCGGTAGAAGGCCTGCATCTTGCTGTTATGCAAAGTACGCGCGTGTTACTTGCAATTGCCTCGCTTGCCCTTGTTTTGCAATATTTATCACGCGCTGACCTGGTTGCCGGGATGTACTTTTTCCTTGCGCCGTTAAGCCGGATTGGTGTGCCGGCAAAACGTCTGGCCGTAAGACTGATGCTGACACTTGAGGAAGTCGAGCGAGTGGCTATGCCTACTCACTTGATGAGCGAATCCCGCAAAGTGCAGCTCGCGGATGCCCTAACGCTACCCCAGTATGGGTGGAATCGCCGGGATGCTGGCGCTGCGCTGGTTTCCATTTTGCTTATCTTTTCGATACAGCTGCCATGAGAATTGCCCTGGGTGTTGAATACGAAGGATCTACGTTTTGCGGTTGGCAATCTCAGGCGGGTGGCGGGTCTGTGCAAGATGCGCTGGAGTCTGCGTTATCCGCCATTGCAGATACATCATTGGTGCGAGTTATCTGTGCTGGCCGCACCGATGCGGGAGTCCATGCGATTGAACAAGTCGTGCATTTTGATGCGCCCGTTGAACGGCCGCTGACGGCTTGGGTGCGTGGAGTGAATGCCCATTTGCCACCCGCGATTGCGGTGCGTTGGGCGCAGCCAATGCCGAATGATTTTCATGCGCGATTTTCAGCACAAGGCCGACGTTATCGCTATGTGTTGCTTAACCGTGCCGAGCGTCCGGGCCTCATGGCACATCGCGTGGGTTGGTTTCATTTGCCGCTTGATTTGTCCGCCATGCAATCGGCTAGTCTTTCCCTGATCGGCATACATGATTTTTCAGCATTTCGTTCAGCTGAGTGTCAGGCCAAATCACCCATTAAAACTTTGCGTAAAATTTCCATAGTGCGCCAAGGGGATCTGATCATTTTTGATTTCGAGGCGGATGGTTTTTTGCATCACATGGTGCGCAACCTGGTTGGCACGTTAGTTTATGTTGGCAAGGGGGCTCATTCCCCTGCCTGGATTGATGAGTTGCTGAGCAATAAAAACAGGGCACTGGCGGCGCCCACGTTTGCCGCTTGCGGGCTGTATTTTTCAGGTGTCGACTATGATGCCCACTGGAAAATAAACGCTAGTGCAAAAGTCGGCGCGGGTGATACGCCACAAAGCCACTATCCTGGGGGTGTGACAATATGAGAATTCGAGATGATGCGTAGAACCCGAATCAAGGTTTGCGGCATAACCCGCGCTGAAGACCGTGATGCGGCCATTGCAGCCGGTGCGGATGCGCTCGGGTTCGTGTTTTATCCGCCCAGCCCAAGATATGTGGCCACAGAAAAAGCGGCACAACTTGTGTCGCCCATACCTGCATTTGTCAGCCGTGTCGGGCTATTTGTCAATGCCGAACCTGCTGCCGTTCGTGCTGTGTTATCAGCGGTCGACCTGAATGTGCTGCAATTCCATGGTGATGAAGATGCCGCGTATTGCCGTCAGTTTGGCAGGCCGTGGATCAAGGCGGCACGTGTCAGACCCGGGCTTGATTTGCTAGAATACGCGCGCGCTTTCGAGGGGGCATGTGGCTTGTTGCTGGATGCCTTTGTCGATGGTTATGGTGGTGGCGGCAAAGAATTTGACTGGTCGCTGATCCCCTCATCGTTACCTCTGCCTGTGATTCTTTCAGGTGGGTTGCAAGTTTCCAATATTCAACAAGCCGTGCGTGTCATCCGGCCCTGGGCGGTGGATGTCAGTAGTGGCGTCGAGGTGGCCAAGGGCATTAAAGACGCTGAAAAGATAGCCCAATTTATTGCCGGAGTGCGTAATGCAGATGCTTGATTTACCTTACAACTTGCCAGATGCACGAGGCCATTTTGGCCCCTACGGCGGGGTTTTCGTTGGCGAAACCCTGATGCCAGCGCTTGCTGAACTACGTGAAGCCTATGCCGCTGCCCAAGCCGACCCGGCATTTCAGGCTGAGTTTGCTGAGGATCTAAAGCACTATGTCGGTCGTCCCAGCCCGATATACCATGCCAGGCGCTGGTCTGGTTTATTGGGTGGCGCGCAGATTTTCTTGAAGCGTGAAGATTTGAATCACACCGGTGCGCACAAAATAAACAACTGCATCGGTCAGGCGCTGCTGGCACGGCGCATGGGCAAGCCCCGGGTCATCGCAGAGACAGGTGCCGGTCAGCATGGCGTGGCAACGGCCACCGTGGCGGCGCGCTACGGGATGGAATGCGTGGTGTATATGGGGTCGGAAGATATCAAGCGGCAAGCCGCTAATGTTTATCGCATGAAGCTGCTGGGCGCAACCGTTGTGCCCGTTGAGTCTGGCTCGAAAACATTGAAAGACGCGCTCAATGAAGCCATGCGCGATTGGGTAACCAATATTGCCAACACGTTTTACATCATCGGCACGGTGGCCGGGCCTCATCCCTACCCGATGATGGTGCGCGACTTTCAGAAGGTGATCGGTGAAGAGTGCCGGGTGCAAATGCCGGAGCTCATCGGTCGTCAGCCGGATGCCGTGATTGCCTGTGTCGGCGGGGGGTCTAATGCAATGGGCATTTTTTATCCTTACATTGCCGATGCCAATGTTCAATTGATTGGCGTGGAGGCGGAAGGTCTCGGGATGGCCACTGGCAAGCATGCAGCCTCACTGACTGCCGGTCGCCCGGGTGTGCTGCACGGTAATCGTACGTATCTATTGCAGGATGAACATGGCCAGGTGATCGAAACGCATTCAATTTCTGCCGGGCTGGATTACCCGGGTGTGGGGCCTGAACACGCCTGGTTGAAGGATACGGGCCGTGCAAGCTACGTCACTATCGATGACGCGGCTGCGCTGGCGGCCTTCCACGATTTATGCCGCATTGAAGGCATTATCCCGGCGCTGGAATCCAGCCATGCGTTAGCTTATGCGGCAAAGTGGGCACCAACCCTGGGTAAAGACAAGATGCTTCTTGTTAACCTTTCTGGCCGTGGAGATAAAGATATGCATACTGTGGCCGAAAAATCCGGAATCCAATTTTGATATGTCACGTATAGCCGCAACATTTTCCCGTCTGAGTCGGGTGCATCGCAAAGCGCTCATTCCCTTCATTACTGCGGGAGATCCACATCCAGATCTAACCCTGCCACTGATGCGCGCATTGGTTGACGGGGGGGCTGACATCATTGAGCTGGGCGTGCCGTTTTCTGATCCGATGGCCGATGGCCCCACTGTGCAACGCGCATCTGAGCGGGCTTTAGCACAGGGCATGACATTGCACAGAGTGTTAGCGTTGGTTAGCGAGTTTCGCCAGTCAGATCAGACAACCCCTGTTGTGCTGATGGGCTATGCCAACCCGATCGAATCCTATGGCATCGATGCTTTTGCTCGTGACGCGCATAGCGCGGGCGTTGATGGCGTGCTGGTGGTTGATTATCCGCCCGAAGAATGCGCTGAATTTGCTGCGGCGATGAAACGGGAACACATGGACCCGATATTTTTACTGGCGCCAACTTCGACCTCACAGCGTTATGCCGAAGTCGCGGCATTGGGCAGCGGCTATCTGTATTACATCTCGCTCAAAGGCGTCACGGGCGCAGGACATCTTGATATGGAAGAAGTGGCGCGGCGTATCCCGCAGATTCGAGCACAGGTCGGCATGCCGGTCGGGGTGGGCTTTGGCATTCGCGATGCGGCCACTGCCGCACGGATTGCTAATGTGGCTGATGCTGTTGTCATTGGCAGCCGCATTATCGAAGAGATCGAAGGCGGGCCCGCAATTGAAGCTCCTGCACGCGTGAAAGCCTTGCTTGCCGGGTTTCGTCTTGCGATTGATCAGGAGTCTCATTCATGAGCTGGTTGCAAAAACTTCTTCCCCCCAAGATCAAGCGCTCTCCGGGTGGCCGCAAATCCATGCCCGAAGGCTTATGGTCGAAATGTCCGGCCTGTGAAGCGGTGCTGTATGCCTCAGACCTGGAGAATAATCAGCATGTTTGTCCACAATGCAGTCATCATCTTCGTCTTCGAGCGCGTGCGCGACTGAATTTATTGCTCGATGAAGAAGGGCGTTTTGAAATTGGCGCAGAAGTGTTGCCGATGGACCCCCTTAAATTCAAAGACGGCAAACGTTATATTGATCGCCTTGCAGCAGCTAATAAAGAAACAGATGAGAGCGATGCGCTGATTGTCATGCAGGGTGCCATCAAGACAGTGCCTGTGGTTGTGGCCTGTTTTGAGTTCGATTTTATGGGCGGCTCGATGGGTTCTGTAGTTGGTGAGCGATTTGTGCGTGGTGTGCAGGCAGCGCTAGAACTTAATGCGCCCTTCATCTGCATTACCGCATCAGGCGGTGCACGGATGCAAGAAGGATTGTTTTCCTTGATGCAGATGGCCAAAACCACGGCAGCCGTCGCCAAGCTGGCGAGCCGCCCGCTGCCGTTCATGACGCTGCTGACAGACCCTACCATGGGTGGCGTTTCAGCGTCTTTTGCTTTTGTGGGCGACATCGTGATTGCCGAACCAGGCGCGCTGATCGGTTTTGCCGGCCCACGGGTGATTGAGCAAACTGTGCGACAAAAACTGCCCGAAGGCTTTCAGCGTGCCGAATTTCTGCTTGAAAAAGGCGCGATAGACATGATTGTTGACCGGCGTGAGTTGCGTGACAAGCTGGCTTCACTCATCACGCTCTTGATGCGCATGCCCGCAGCCTGATGCCGTTGGCATCCGATAGCCTGGCGGCTTGGCTGGATCATCTTGAAGCACTGCATCCGCGTGGCATTGCTGGCATTGAGCTGGGGCTGGAACGCGTTGCGATAGTAAAAAATCGTTTAAAGCAAATCGAAAAATGTCCTGTGATTCTGGTCGCGGGCACGAATGGCAAAGGCTCCATTTGCGCCATGCTCGAGTGCATTTTGTTGCATGCAGGGTATCGAGTAGGACTGTATACGTCGCCGCATTTATTGCACTACAACGAACGGGTACGCGTGAACGGGGCAGCTGTCGATGATGCACGGCTAGTCGCTGCATTTGCCAAGGTGGAGGCAGCGCGGGGTGACATATCCCTGACCTATTTTGAATTTGGTACGCTGGCGGCCTGGGAAGTATTTGCAGCAGAATCGCCAGATGCGATTATTCTTGAAGTGGGTTTGGGCGGGCGGCTTGATGCCACGAATATATACGACCCGGCTTGCTCAATTGTCAGTACGGTAGATATTGATCACACAGAGTTTCTTGGCCCGGATCGCGAGACCATAGGTTTTGAAAAAGCGGGCATTTTTCGCCAAGGTATCCCTGCTATCTGTGGTGATCCACAGCCACCTGCTTCTCTTTTGGCGCAGGCAGCGACGATCGATGCACCCCTGCAAATCATGGGCCGCGACTTTGGTTTTTTAAAACAGGATCAGCAATGGATGTACTGGGCGGGAGCGGGACGCAGGGGCGGGCTGGCCTACCCCGGCCTGCGTGGTGACAACCAGCTACGCAATGCGGCGTGTGCCATGGTTGCGCTGGATGCATTGCACGCATCGCTGCCCGTGGCGATGAAGGATTTTCGTCAGGGCTTGCTGGAGGTTGAGCTGCCGGGCCGTTTTCAGGTGTTGCCAGGGCAGCCTGCCATGGTGCTGGATGTGGCGCATAACCCGCAGGCCGCGCGCGTGCTGGCCGATAATCTGGGCAATATGGCGTTTCACCCGAAAACGTTCGCCGTGTTTGGCATGATGAGTGACAAGGATATTGATGCGGTTATTGATGCTTTAAAGGAGCGCGTCACGCACTGGTTGCCCTGTACGCTGGAAGGCCGCCGTGCTGCCAGCGCCGACTTTTTGGCTAACCATTTGCGTGCCAGGGGGATGGCTGTTGTGGCTGAGTTTTCTACGCCGCAAATAGCATTGCAGACGGCGCAAGAACAGGCGGGTGATGGTGATAGAATTCTCGTTTTCGGATCCTTCCTGGTGGTGGCAGCGGCGCTGCAAGCACTAGGCAGGAAAGCCTAATTTTCAGCATAATGCGAAGAGTAAACAGGATGACGGAAAACGATATTTCAGCGGACCCCGAACTCCAACTGAAAAAACGCGCCAGACGCCGGCTCGTGGGTGCTGCAGCACTGGCTTTGTTGGCCGTGATAGTTCTGCCCATGGTCATGGATCATGACCCGCGTCCGCCAGTACAAGATATTCAAATAAAAATCCCGAGCCGGGAAACCGGTGGATTGGCGGAAAAAATCCTATCGAACGATGCTGTGGTTAGTCCTTTGCCTGCGGTGCAACCCAAAGCAGTCATTCACGATGCAGCTTCCGCTGAGGCTTCCCTTGCCCCAGGGGAAGAAGCCCCGCCAGAAACACCGGTGGCGAACAAGACAGAGAATAAATCCTCCCCGATTCCGAGTGAGTCACCGCCGCAATCTGCCGATTCCGGTGTCCAGCAGTGGGTCGTTCAATTGGGCGCTTACAAAGAAGCGGCTAACGTCAAGCATCTAATGGCCAAAATAAAAGAACTGCGGTTGCCCGCTTATACCGAGAAACTATCAAATGATCAAGGTGTGCGCACCCGAGTGCGTGCCGGGCCATTTGCCAGTCGTGAAGAAGCCGACAAGGCGGAAGTCAAGATTAAAAAAATCGGCGTGACAGGCAAAGTGATGGCGAAATAAACTGATGACATTTTTTGATTATGCCGTAATAGCTGCGATCGCCATTTCAATATTGTTCGGTGCCTGGCGTGGCATGGTAGGTGAGGTTCTGGCACTGGTAGCGTGGGTGGTGGCATTTTTTGTGGCGCGTGCCGAAGCCCATCTGGTTGCACAGTGGCTAGTAGGCCATATTCCCGATGCCGGAATACGGCTGGCGGCAGCGTATGTCTTTATTTTTGTTGGCGTACTGCTTTTGTTCGGCATTGTACGTAAAGTCATATCCATGCTGCTAAGCGTTGTGGGCTTGGGCTTGTTAGACCGATTGCTCGGAGCATTTTTTGGAATTTTTCGCGGGGTGCTGGTGGTGCTGGCAGGTGTCATGGTGGCGGGTATGACCCCGTTACCCAGGTCTGCCTGGTGGCAGGAATCAGTGCTGGCCCCCCCGCTGGAAACAGCCGTATTGGCAGCAAGACCGTGGTTACCGGCGGAAGCGGTAAAGCGTATTCGATTTCGATAGAGGAAGACCATGTGCGGAATTCTGGGTGTGGTGGCGACCACGCCAGTGAATCAGTTGTTATACGATGGCTTGCAGGTGCTGCAGCACCGCGGGCAGGATGC
>DATCQI010000028.1:0-6907 GCA_036569545.1 Rugosibacter sp.
ATCACTACCCGGCTTTCCAGGTCACTGAGTAATTGGCGCAGCTTGTCTTGCTTGAGTACGTCTGCAGATAAGGGGGCATTCATGGTAGAGCTCCTCTCAGATGTTTGGCTTTAAAACTGTTTTGGGTCAGTTGACGTGCACTCGGTTACCGTCTCCTCAGCGCCGATTTTTTATGCGACCCAACCTGCGTCAATATTGGCTTTCATCGCCAGTTCTTTTTCAGCGGGATTGGCAAATTCACTATCCCATCGTGCGAGATGATGCCGCATCACACGGTGCCACAGCGGAGGCAATAGCGAAAGAAAAAAGTAACCTATCGCACTACCCACCAAAGGTGCATCTTTAAAGGCGGGTAGCTTCCAATAGGGTGTCGTTGGGTCCATATGGTGCTGCGAATGAGTGACAATTTCAAACGTAAGCACTCGAGAAATAGGCCGCGTATGATTCAACGCATGGCGCTTTTCAATCGGCGTGCCGGGCACGCGTTGCAGCCCGTAATGTTGCACATAACTGAAGATCGTCACAATAGCGCTGCCCAGTAAGGCTGTCAGGGCGGCAATCAACACACTGCGCCAGCCATCAGCAAAATAAAAAACACCCAATAACGCCACCGCACCGACCCATTGCCAGAACACCCGTGAGCTGGGCGAAAACCAGACTGACTTGCCATAGCCTGCCATCCGACGGCGTTCCTGCGCAAAGCTGTTGGTATGAATGAACACAAACAAACGCAAAATAAACGGATAGACCGCCTCTCCCCGCCGAGGGGTATCGACATCCAGTGCAGAGGAAGTCTCGACATGGTGATTTTTATTATGTTCAAGCTCGATATAACTGGTCAAAAACAGATTGGCAAGCACACCGCCGAGAATGCGAGAAACGGGTTCTGAGCGATGAAACATTTCATGACCAATGGGTAAACCAACGGCCGCCGTAATGATGGCCATTGAGGTTATCGCGCCAACGATTTCAGCCACACTCGGATGGCGACTCACGAAAATCCAGTAAGCAACCCAAAGAAAGGTAATCGGCACGATCTGGAAAAAGAGCATGAAGAGCGCGCCCGCTGTCGACATTCGACGCACAGAAAAATCAAAGTCCAGCAATATGTCGGGAATAGCCATCACCGCAAACAACGCCAACCCCATCCACACCCAAAGCCCCCCGGCAAGCACACCCAATCCGGTTAGCGTCAGTACAGCCGATGGCAGCAAATATTTCAGGTAATCCATAACCTCCTCTTTTTCTTTCCTGATTTTTGTTTTTTTACAGAATAAACAGAAGATTTTTCCCGCGCACAAATCGCTCTTCAAAATCAATCACACGCTGCAGTAACTTTAACTTCCCATCCGCACCCCGCCGCAGGATATCTTCCCGGCCATAGGCATAGCTCATTTGCTCATAGACCATCCGATTGCGCGTGACCATGCAGTTTGAATAGACCCGATATTCGCCTGGCTGCTCACCTTCAAACCCTTCAATATTGCCCACAATGCGCCGTAGCCGGTTGGGTGGATCGGCAACCCATTGCGTACCTGTTTCGCGCAATCCAATTCGATGATCCAGATCAGCGTAGTTATCATCAAAAAAATACACCTCTTTGTCGCCACTGCCTCGAGTATCTTTACGATAGCGTAATTGTCGGCTGAACACTTGATACTTAACCCCAGCATCAACCATGGTTTCCAGCCACTCACGTTCCTGTTCAGAGTCAATCAGCCGCGCTTCGCGGAACAGAAACCGCTCAATCTCATCCCGTACTTCGCGGGTGACTTCTCGCTCATTATTATCATTTGTCAAAATCCACTCCTCTTTTTCGGGCTTGAACAGCCGCATCCCACGACAGCGCCTAGCTAGCGCTCAAGATGGGCTTTTTTCCACTTCGATGAATTAGCATGCAGCTCATCCCAGCTCTCAGCCACCAGCATCTCCTGATAATAGCGATAGAACCCGCGATGGGATAATTCATTGATCATGGCATCACTCACCACACCAGGCATCTCCGCATCTTCGCGTTCGCGGCCCAGGCCCATTTGGGCATTCAGCGTCCCGCGACGTGTCACCAAACCATCATTCGATTGCGTCATCGATTCCATGTTATCGGCATCTTCTGATTCAAGCATGCCCGCCGTGCCGAATGTCTGATTCATGTTTCTGGCGATAATCCGCTTCAACTCTGCGGGCATGTCTTTTTCAACCCACGTCCACGTCAGTGCTTCAATCGCCCCCGGGCCGCGTGGCAACCAAACCTTGAATGTATTGGGGCCGACCAGAAATGAATTGTTGGGGAAAATCGTGCCATCCCAGGCGGAGTTGTAAAGCTTCGCACGCACTTCACCTAGATGCCCTGCCACCTTCGGCGTCTGTGCTGCAAGCCACGTCGCCAACATCTCGTTTTCACGCACGGTCGTGTAAAGCCCGCCACGACCGCCATAAGTGATGGCCGCACCATGCCCGCTACGGCTGGTGTAATGCATGCCCATGACTTCTGCTGGTGCAGGTAGCGACGCATTACCTTGCAACGCCATCAATGGCGACTCGGAAAACAGCACCTGCGTTGAGGATGCATGCGTCCAGCCCACGTGATACATGTCACCAATAAAGTTTTCACCGGGTGTTTTCCAGTTGCAATACAGAATCGAGCGGCTAGGCGGGCCAATCAATTCAGTGCCGCCCGGCGCGCCCATCCAGGCTTCGAGATACCAAGCCGCCTCACCCAGAAATTCACGCAGAGACGGTGCCGCTGAGTCAAAGCAGCCATAGATAAACCCGCAAAAATTATCCACCAGCGCGACCTCTACAAGACCATGCGTGGATTTATCGAGCTGATTGTTATAAACCTCTTTTTCCAAAGGCACGCCTTGGAGGGAACCATCAATGCCATAGGCCCAGCCGTGGTAGCTGCATACAAAACTGCGCGTATTGCCGGCCTCTGCCGCGCAAACCCGTGCGCCACGATGCGAGCAGGAATTAATAAACGCACGAACTTTGCCATTCTGCTGGCGCACGACAATGACATGATCCTGACCCATCCTGGTTGTAATGTAATCGCCCGTATTGGGAATCAAGCTCTCGTGTGTCAAAAACAGCCAGCAGCGTGCAAAAATGCGCTCCATTTCAAGATCATAAATATCTTGATCATGAAAAATTCGCCGACTTTGAATCCCGTCTTTCGTATTGATCAGCTTGCTGACATCAAGCATGCGCCGCCTCTTTTGGAAAATTAACCGGAAACAATCAATCCGCCAGACCTATCGCCTTAAGACCCGCTTGTGCACAGGCAACATCTTCACCTTCCAGCGCGCCAGAAACGCCAATCCCACCGATGATTTGACCATCCACAATAATCGGCAAGCCACCGCCGAAGGCCGTAAAGCGTGGGCGCAGCGGCACGCCTTGTTGCACAGCCTCGGAATGTGCTTTAAGCGCCTCATGCCACATGCCTGTCGGCATGCCAAAACCTGCGGCGGTATAGGCTTTATCAATGGCAATATCAATCGAGTGGAGTGGCGCCCCTGGCATGCGTAAAAAGGCCACTAGCAGACCGCCACGATCCACAACCGCTGCATTGACGCGCAACCCCATTGCAACTGCCTCTTCAATCGCGGCTTTCACCGCATCGTTAGCCGCTGCCCAATCGATGATGGGTTGGTTTACAAAACATGGCTTGCTCATTTTCTCTCCCTGAATATTTATTATTAAAGTTTAAAGCATGGTCGTTTCATTTACCCGACTAGTATGCAACTCAGTACCTACCAGGTCAATCTGCCATTGCCTATACGTCATATTTAAACAGCAAATAGATGATGCTACCCAAAGCTTGGCCAAACTCGAAAGTACAAATAAAAACGGCAGCCTGTACAGGCTGCCGTTTTTTATTATGCCGCCTTTAAACGCTGCCTTAGAATCAATCGCGTAAAAAGTCGGCCCTGGTGATACGGCGCATCAAACCGCAGTGTAGGCACTGGAGAAAGAATCTACCCACTCGCGTGCCGTGTAGAAAATACCACGGGCAAGCTCTTCTTCTACCCAGGTAATGACCGGCATATCGGGATGTGCTGCATAGCCCATACCAGCAAAGGTTTCGTTACGAATGCCACTGGGATCAAAGAAGTAAATCGTCTCGCCACGCGTGATGCCGTGACGCGAGGGTAATAGCTCGATCTTGACGCGATTTTTCGACAGAATATCGCCCGCATGCAGGATGTCATGCCAGCCATCAAGGAAAAACGACAGATGGTGGAAGCCATCCGTCGGGGCGCCCACAATCGCGATGTCATGCGGCTTCACCGTACGCGTCATAAAAGCGGCTGCCATCACTTTATGACCGGGCCCAACCATTGCTTGCTCGGTCAGACGAAAATCCAGCGCACCCTTCAAGAAATCATGACAATCAGCCACATGGTTAATCCCTTTTTCGGGGTTCAATTCGCCCAGAATCAGGCAGTGGTCAAGCCAATGCACACCGATACCGTGACGTGAATCCGGCCATGGATCGGGGTTCATCACGCCGACATCTTTGCCCAGAAAATCTTTCTGTGCAAAAAGATACATACGCTGTCCACTGGGCAGCATAAAGCTGATCGAGCGGCCACAAAATGTCAGCTCGCCCACCGCATGTTTCGTCACCGCAACGCCTGCATCCGCCACACGCTTGCCCAGCACATCCAGATCGGCATCGTTCTCTACTTTATAAGCAATATGATCAAGCTGTGCGCGATCAGAGGGTTTGAGCACGACAGAATACTTGTCCCACTCATCCCAACATTTCAAATAAGTTGTGCCATCGGCATCCCGATGGGTAACATCCATGCCAACCACCTTTGTGTAGTGGTTAACAGATGCAGCAATATCCATCACGCGCAAAGCGACGTGACCAATCCGGGTAACTCCCATGAGAATCTCCTTCGTTTATATAATTTGATTGATAAAAATTCGACAAACTTTTTTTGCAAAGCTTAACGGGCGTAGCTTATACCTTGGCAGGTGACGAAAAAATCCCCCCCGCCTCGGGTGTGGCATAACGCCCTCGATAATACATCAATGGCAATGCCGACTCATCCACGCTATAGCGCTCTACACGCCCGATCATTATGACATGATCACCGCCCTCAACACAGCGCTCTGTTACACATTCAAACACAGCCGCGCACCCTGAAAATAAAGGAGCTTCACCCAGCCCATGCTCGAAAGCAACACCATCAAACTTTTCAGTTGAAGGTCGTGCAAACCGATCCGACAATGCCTGCTGATCCGCTGCCAAAATATGCACAACAAAATGCTTGGCTTTGGCAAATGCCGGGTAACTGAACGCTTTGACCCCGATACTCCACAGCACCAACGGCGGGTCAAGCGAGAGCGAATTAAAGCTATTGGCTGTTACGCCAATCGCACCGCCCGCTTCATCCCGGGTCGTAATGATGGTAACACCCGTCGCAAAGCTGCCCAGCGCATTACGAAATTGCTTGGTATCCATGCCTTATATCTTTATCGTTAATGAGTTATAGATCGTCACCACCCGCAGTGGACATAAACCCGCGCATGCCGATACCACCATCCGTATTGATGAAGGCACCTGTTGTTGCAGACGAATTCGCACGCGAAGCCAGCAACACATAAGGGCCGCAATAGTCCGCAGGCGAGGGCAACATATGTAGCGGGGTGATGTGCTTTACCAACTCTTCAAGATTATCCAGCTGATTCAACTTGGTACCTTCCGTGCCTGTCGCTTTTAGGCCACCCAGCTCGGTTTTCATGCCACCCGGCGCTACGCCATTCACCCGCACTTTGGGTGCCAACTCATAAGCCAGTTGTTTGACTACACCGACCAATGCATGCTTGGATGCGGTGTAAATTACGCCGCCGCCATCGGGATAAAAGCCCGCATTCGAAATGGTAAAAATCACATTGCCGCGGCTCTTTAACAGCTCAGGCAAGGCAGCTTTAACGCCCAAAATACCGCCTTTTACATTCACGGCCATTAGCTCATCAAACGCAGGCGACACTTTTTCTGCATCGGTATGCGCGAGCTTCATGAAAAAGTCAAAAATACCTGCATTGGCAATAAAGGTATCAATCTTGCCGAACCTGGATACGGTCGCTTGCACTGCTTTTTCATTATCGCCATATATCGTAATATCGCCTTGCGTTACACAGACTTTGTCACCAAAATCGTCACTCAGTTTTTTAACTTTAGCCGCATCCCGCTCAATCACGCCCACGCGAGCGCCTTCCTGAATAAACCGTTCAACCAGCGCACGGCCCAAGCCGGAGCCACCACCGCTGATCAATGCCACATCATTTTCTAACCAACCCATGCTCTTCTCCTTGAAATAAAAACCCCAGGCAGCCTGCAAAACTGCAAGCGGTAGGTAGTCTAAACGAACTGCTTATTGACGCAAACAGATGAAAGGGACATCCAAAAATAAATTTTTCTCGATTCATCAGCTAATTAGAGATAGCCAAATGACACGCTCGTACCAAGTGGGATCGTTATCCTTAAAACATGAGTATTTTTAATAGAATACATGAAGCACCCCTCGCAGTTGGTGCATTCATCTGTTTTCTCCTTGGCGCCGGTTTATGAATTAAAACAAGATTTTTTTATTCTAATTTTCTATATTTTTATATCTGAAACAATAACATACTCCCATACAGACTTTGTACTCTTTTAATAGACACACCATTTCCAGATAGCGGAAACGTCGACATCTGGACTGATAAAAAATAGAGGACTATCAATAATTAAAATGTGCGAATATAAGCGGCGACATCGATCAAGTCCTGCTCGGACAGCATTGCCGGATAGAGCTTTGGCATTGGAGTCTTTGGATTCACTATTTTGTCCACAGTCTGCTCCCATGTCAGGCGAGCGCTTAAGTTCTGAAGCTTTAAACCGACACCTCCT
>DATCQI010000029.1:0-4353 GCA_036569545.1 Rugosibacter sp.
TATTGGGCATTTCAGTCGGCGCCATCGGTACAGCCTTGGCGCAACAGCACCTACGCAATATTCTCGCGTATTTGAACGTACCAACCCTTGGTCAGCCGGAAGTATTCATTCAGGCAAAGGAAGGACTGTTTGATGAAGCTGGCAACATAGACTCAGGCAGCAAAGAATTTCTGCAGCGGTGGATGAGTCAATATGTTGCCTGGGTACAAAAACATGTGGCTTGATCTACCGAAGAAATTCCGGTTTCGGTTTTTTTAGTCTTTTGGACAGCATGAAAGGATAACGCTATGGACCGAATTATCGCAGGGCGATTTCAAACAAAAGACGATGCGGATGCCGTTGCGGTATTGCTTACACAATATGTCGATGCTGCGGATATCTGTATTTTTCACAACAACCCTCCCGGGCAACACGATATTTTTATCGTGGGAGGAGACGAGAATGAAGATCCGGGTACAAAAGGTGCCGGCAAATCGGCAGCAGGTGCAGCCGTTGCTGCGGGGCTCACGGCAGGAATAATAGGCACTTTGGGCGGCCCGGTAGTCGCGCTTACCGCCGCAGCAACTGGTGCCTACGTCGGATCACTGCCCGGTGCGCTGGATGGGCTCCGTTCGTCTGATGACCAACCACATGCGCTAGAACGCCGGCATGGTGGCATCATATTGTCGGTGCATATCGCAAATCCGGAAAGCGAAAATCGTGTGATTTCTACCCTGCGCGCGCAAGGTGCCCTGGATATCGAACAGGCACAGGGCGAATGGCGTGATGGAGACTGGACGGATTTCAATCCACTGGCGGTTCCGCAATGGGTTGAAAAACCGGAGGAATGATTCTGCACAAAGGAGAATAAACATGCCACTCAAAAAAGGATCCAGTCGATCAGTTGTCAGCAGCAATATCAAGACATTGGTCGATGACTGGCAAAAGGATGGATCGATAGGAACCAGCCATCCACCGACAAAGAAAAAGGCTGTCAAGCAAGCGGTTGCCATTGCCTTGACCAAGGCCGGCAAAAGCCGCAATGCACAGACACGTAGACGCAAAACCAGTTGAGCACGAGTCCTCTGGCTCATTCCATTTTGCAACCGTTGATATGCATTTTTCGCCTGCCTGGAAAAGCAAGCCCTAACAATACTGCACTTTCATACCTGCACTTTTTTCTTGAGTAAGGATAGCGACCATGGAATTGAACACAGAAAAAATTAGTCGCTTAGTGCGTGAATTGCTGGTCGAGATTGGCGAGGATCCAGCACGCGAAGGCCTGCTCAATACACCACAGAGGGTGGCCAAGGCCCTTGAATTTCTTACCTCGGGCTATCGCACCGATACCAATGAACTGATCAACGGGGCGTGCTTCACTCAGGAAACCAGCAGCATGGTCATCGTCAAGGACATCGAACTCTACAGCATGTGCGAACACCATATGTTGCCGTTCTTCGGCCGCTGTCATATTGGTTATATTCCCAGCGGCACGGTATTCGGGGTGAGCAAGCTTGCTCGTCTGGTAGACATGTACGCACGTCGGCTACAATTGCAGGAACGTCTCACCGAGCAGATTTCCAATGCAGTGATGAATTCGGTCAACGCCAAAGGTGTAGGCGTGATCATTGAAGCGCGGCATCTGTGCATGATGATGCGTGGTGTGGAGAAGCAGAATTCAACGATGGTCACTTCATCTGTCCTCGGGGAGTTTCGCGATTCATTCGCCACCCGGGAAGAATTCTTTTCCTTGATCGGGCGCCACACTTAAGCCACCAGCTCACACTGATGATTCTTGGTGTGCCAGGGACTTGATCTACATACAGCGACCCAACTTGTTATCGGTGCGACTGGAACAGCGTGCCCGCTGGAAAGTTGAATCCTGTCGTTATTGTCTGATATGGGCACCAACAGCCATCAGCATGTTTGCCGTGGTGCCAGCCGCCAACGGATCGTAGACAGACAAACCCGGCATGCTCTTAAGCCAGGTCAGTTGCCGCTTGGCGAACTGGCGGGTGGCAAAAATGCCGCGGTCGCGAAGTTCGCTTTGGGGCATTTGGCCTTCCAGCATCTCCCATGCTTGACGATAACCCACGCAGCGCATGGAGGGCAACTGGGCAGTCAATTGATATTTTTGGCGGAGCATGGCCACCTCGTCCACCAAGCCTTGAGCAAGCATGGTGTCAAAGCGCATCGCGATGCGGCGATGCAATTCGCTGCGATTGTCAGGCATTAGCGCGAGTGTCAAAAAGTCATACAGGGGCGCTGATTTTTTCTGAGCAGCCAACAAGCTGCTCATGGTTTGCCCTGTCAGCCGGATGATTTCAATGGCGCGCTGGATACGCTGAGCATCTGCAGGTTTCAAGCGCGCCGCAGTTTCGGGGTCGATTTGCGCCAGCTCGGCATGCAGCGCGGGCCAGCCTTTTGCTGCGGCTTCCTGATCAATGGCGATACGCAACTCAGGGTCGGCATCGGGCAAATCGGCCAGCCCTTCGCGCAAGGCTTTAACGTACAGCATGGTGCCGCCGACGAGCAAAGGAATACGCCCTTTGGCAGTCGTTGCGGCCATTTCTCGCAAGGCATCATTGCAAAACTGCGCGGCAGAATAACGCGCTTCTGGCGTGATCAGATTAATCAGGCGATGCGGAAATTGCGCTTGCATGGCCGCATCCGGCTTTGCGGTGCCGATGTCCATATCGCAAAACACCTGGGCAGAATCCACGCTGATGATGTCGCACGGGTAGCGCGTGGCAATCTCGCAAGCCAGCGCTGTTTTGCCGCTGGCCGTCGGGCCAATTAAAAAGATCGCGGAGGGCCGATTTGTTAACACACTCATTGGCCGCGCATGAAGAGCTTGTCCAGCTCGACCATGGGCAATTGCACCCAGGTCGGGCGTCCGTGATTGCATTGGTCGGCACGTTCGGTGGCCTCCATCTGACGCAACAGCGCATTCATTTCAGGCAAGGTGAGATGGCGATTGGCACGCACGGCACCGTGGCAAGCCATGGTGGATAACAGCGCATTACGCTGTGCTTCCACAACGCGGCTGGCGGGTTGCTCGGCCAGATCCTGCAACAAGGCGCGCACCAGGGCAACAATATCACCGCCAGAGAGCATGGCAGGTACGGCACGCACGGCCAGCTCGCGCGGGCCGATGCTGGCAATCGTAAAACCCAGGGTATGCAACGCTTCCATGTGCTCGGTTGCGGTCGCTGATTCACGCGCGCTGACCGATAGCAGGATGGGAATCAGCAAGGCTTGCGTCGCAGGCGAGCCTGCGTCGAGGAATGTTTTCAGCTGCTCATACAAAATCCGCTCGTGGGCAGCATGCATATCGACCAACACCAAGCCGTGCGCATTTTCTGCCAATACATAAATGCCGCGTAATTGCGCAATCGCGTAGCCCAGCGGATGCTCAACGGGATATCCGGTTTCATCATGCGCCGCCGGTAAATTTGGCAATGCGCCATCAACCGCTGTCAGTACGGCGCGAGCAAAGTCAAAATACGGCCGTACTGCCGCTTCGCTCATGCCCAGGGGCGTCTGGACCATCGAGGCATTCAGGTAAGAGGACGCATACGGCGCCGCAGGCAAGCCATCGAATCCGGTGCCGGTGCTGTGTATCGCGATCGCGTCCCCTGCCCCGACGCCGGACAAGGGGGTCGCCAAGGTGCGTTGTATTGCGTGAAAAACAAACTGGTGAATGCCGCGCGCTTCGCGAAAGCGCACTTCTGTTTTGGCCGGATGCACATTGACATCCACCCCCGCAGGGTCCAGCTCAAGAAACAGCACATAGGCGGGATGGCGCGCCCCATGCAAGATATCTTCATACGCCTGGCGCGCCGCATGCATCAATAATTTGTCGCGCACAAAACGGCCATTCACAAAAAAATACTGCTCGTCCCGCCCCGCGCGGGAATAGGCGGGCATGGCCGAAAGGCCTGAGAGTCGCAACGGCCCGGCCGACACATCAATGGCCCGCGCATGAGGAAAAAACGCCTCGCCGATGATCTCTTTTGCTCTGCGCGAAAATTCTGCGCTGGCAAGACGCCACTTTTCGCGTCCCTGGTGCGTCAGGCTAAAGGCTACATCCGGGCGCGCCAGAGCCATGCGGCGAAATACCTCGTCGCAATGGGCAAATTCAGTGCTTTCCGTTTTCAAAAACTTGCGCCGCGCCGGGGTGTTGAAATACAAATCAGCGACTTCCATCACCGTGCCCGCAGTCAATGCCGCAGGCTGCACTGTGTCACCCTCATCTCCCGACCGCTGCAAGCGCCAGGCGTGCGCTGCACCCAGCTGTCGGCTGGTTACAGCAACTCGCGCCACGGCGGTAATAGAGGCCAGCGCCTCACCGCGAAAGCCATAGCTGGCCAC